>JAUYGP010000403.1 GCA_030690515.1 Giesbergeria sp. | reverse complement strand
TGCACATGCGTCGGCCACTTCCTATGCGCCCACCCCGTTCGCTGACAGCCCTGTCCCTTCTCGCGTGCCTGCTTGGCGGCTGCGCAACGCTGGGCGCTACATCCGAACCGCGGGTGATCACCAACAGCGTGGGCATGGAATTCGTCCAGCTACCCGCGGGCGAGTTTCTGATGGGCAGCGACGAAACGCCCGAGCGCCTGGCGCACGACTACCCGCAGTACGAGCGCAGGCGCCTGACCGCTCTGCGCGATGAAGCGCCGGTGCACCGGGTACGCATCACACAGCCCTTTTTCATGGGTCGGCACGAAGTCACGGTGGGGCAGTTCCGCCAGTTCGTCGCAGCCTCGGGCTACACACCCGAATCCCTGGCCGATGGCACTGGTGGCTATGGTTACAACGCCGCCTACGATCCGGCCACCACCCCGCGCGGCGACGCCTTCGAGGGGCGCGACCCGAAATACTCGTGGAAGAATCCCGGCTTCGCACAAGGCGACCACCACCCGGTGGCCAACGTAACCTGGAACGACGCCGTAGCGCTGGCCGCATGGTTGAGTCAGCGGGAAAACGCGGTGTACCGCCTACCGACCGAAGCCGAATGGGAATACGCCTGCCGCGCCGGTTCGCGCACGCGCTACCCTGGCAGCGACGCCCCCGAAACCTTGCTGGGCATCGCCAACACTTTCGACGCCGATGCCGTTGTCTTCTGGCCCCGCTGGCAGGCCCAGGCCCTGACGGGCCACGACGGCCATGCTTTCACCGCACCGGTCGGAAGCTATCCGGCCAATGCCTTCGGGCTGCACGACATGCTGGGCAACCTGTGGGAGTGGACGGCCGACTGGCACAGCGACACCTACTACGCGCAATCGCCCCGGGACGACCCACAAGGCCCGGAAAACGGTGCGGTGCGCGTGCGCCGCGGTGGCTCGTGGCACACCTGGTCGCTGTACGCGCGCTGCAGCTTTCGCAACTGGAACACGCCGCAGACGCGCTACACGCTGGTCGGTATCCGGCTGGTGCGCGAGGCGCCGCGCGCACACCCCTGAGCACGCGCCGCAAGGCGGCGCGGTGTGATCAGCCTTTTTGGGCGTTCTGCAGCGCGGCAATGCGCTCTTCGATGGGCGGGTGCGTGCTGAACAACTTGCCAATGCCGCCCGCAATGCCCATGGCGGCCATGCTCTTGGGCAGCTCGGCCGGGTGCAGACCGCCCAGGCGGGCCAGGGCGTTGATCATGGGCTGGCGACGGCCCATGAGCTGCGCAGCACCAGCGTCGGCACGGAACTCGCGCTGGCGTGAGAACCAGGCAACGATGATGGCAGCTACGAAGCCCAGCAAGATGTCGAGCACGATGGTGGTGACGTAGTAACCGATACCGGGGCCCGAGCGGTTTTCGCTGTTCTTGTTCAGGAAGCTGTCCACCGCATAGCCGATGACGCGCGAGAGGAACACCACAAAGGTGTTCATCACGCCCTGGATCAGCGTCATGGTCACCATGTCACCATTGGCGATGTGGGCGACTTCGTGGCCGATCACGGCCTCGACCTCTTCGCGCGTCATGTTCTGCAGCAGGCCCGTAGAGACCGCGACCAGTGCTGAATTTTTGAAGGCGCCGGTGGCAAAGGCGTTGGGATCGCCCTCAAAGATGCCGACCTCGGGCATACCGATGCCCGCCTTGTCGGCAAAGCCGCGCACCGTCTCCAGAATCCAGGCTTCGTCCTGGCTGCGCGGCTGCTCGATGATCTGCACGCCCGCGCTCCACTTGGCCATGGGCTTGCTGATCAGCAGCGAGATGATGGCGCCGCCAAAGCCCATGATCAGGGCAAAACCCAGCAAGGCCCCCAGGTTCAGGCCGTTGGCCGTAAGGTAGCGGTTGACGCCGAGCAGACTGGACACTATGCCGAGCACAGCCACGACAGCGATGTTGGTCAGCAGGAACAGAAAGATTCGTTTCATGGTGCGTGCACAAGCGTGCAGGTTGATCAAGGTTTCAAAGGTGGGGATGACCGTGCGCGGCTTCAAGCCGGGCGGGCTGCTGCGCGGCGAAAAACCGAAAGGTCATCATAGAAGGAAACCGCGTCGTTCCCATGGCACCAGCCCGGTATCCCCATGAGAGGCAAAGAAACAAAAGGTTTCTGCGCCCAGCGGTCCGGCTGCAGCTCTGCGGCCAGCCAGGCATCCGTTTGCGCTATGGTTTCAATAGCTGCAGGCGCTTGATAGACGTGCGCTGTGATGCCTTTTCGGGGAAAAACCAGTTTTTCCATCAGCGCATGTCCGACGAGCAGCAACCGCGCCTGCACCCAGAGCGGGCGCAGATCGACGAACAACCGCTGCCAGTCCCGTGCGCGCAGCGCCTGCCACAGCGGCGCGGGCGCATCGAGCAGGGCGCCGTTTTCATCAAACAGCGTGAGCGCATCGCGCAGCGGCCCGCGCACCGCTCCCACGCCCTGCGCGGCAATGGCCTACGCCTGCAACTGGTTCATGCGGCGCTTTGCCTGCGGCAAGTGCAGCCACACCAGTCCATTAAAAAAGTCGTGCAGGTTCTCGCGCGTGGGCACCTGGCCGGTGTCAAAGATGAACTGCTCATACGCCATGCCCGGCGGCAGCAGGGCCTGGGACACGAAGCGCACCGGTGCGGCGGCGTCCGCGTTCAGCGCCTGGCAGACCGGCACGCCATCGTAAAGGCGCCCGGCCAGCGCACGCCCGCGCACGTTCCACGGTTCCAGCCAGGGCGCATCCCAGTCGATGGGGGTGGCGTCTACACCAGCTTCCACGGCAGCGCTTCACCCGAGCGCAGGGGTTTGAGTTCGGCCTCACCAAAAGCAAAACTGTCGGGCGGCGTCCAGCTTTCGCGGCGCAGGGTGATGGTGCCGGTGTTGCGCGGCAGGCCATAGAAGGCGGGGCCGTGGAAGCTGGCGAAGCCCTCAAGCTTGTCCAAGGCACCCGCGTTGTCGAAGACCTCGGCGTACATCTCGATGGCAGCGTGCGCGGTGTAGCACCCGGCGCAGCCGGTGGCGTGCTCTTTCAGGTGCGCGGGGTGGGGGGCGCTGTCGGTGCCCAGAAAGTACCGGTCCGATCCGCTGACGGCCGCCTGCACCAGGGCCAGGCGGTGCTGCTCGCGCTTGAGCACGGGCAGGCAGTAGTAGTGCGGGCGAATGCCCCCCGTGAAGAGGGCGTTGCGGTTATAGAGCAGGTGGTGCGCGGTGATGGTGGCGGCCGTATGGGGCCCGGCCTCCTGCACGTACTGCGCAGCTTCCCTGGTGGTGATGTGCTCGAAAACGATCTTCAATTCGGGAAAGTCGCGGCGCAGCGGCATGAGCTGCTGCTCGATAAACACGGCTTCGCGGTCGAACAGGTCGATGTCAGGGCTGGTGACCTCGCCGTGCACCAGCAGCGGCATGCCTGCTTTCTGCAGGGCTTCGAGCGTTGGGTAGGTTTTGCGCAGGTCGGTCACGCCCGCATCGCTGTTGGTGGTGGCGCCCGCGGGGTAGAGCTTGGCGGCGACCACGCCGGCGTCCTTGGCACGCGCGATTTCATCGGGCGGCAGGTTGTCGGTGAGGTAGAGCGTCATCAGCGGCTCGAAAGCGACGCCTTCGGGCACGGCCGCCAGAATGCGCTGCTTGTATTCACCAGCCTGCTGGGCCGTGGTCACGGGCGGGCGCAGGTTGGGCATGATGATGGCCCGGCCAAACTGGGCGGCCGTGTGCGGCACAACGGTGTGCAGTGCCTCGCCGTCGCGCACGTGCAGGTGCCAGTCGTCGGGGCGGGTGATGGTGAGGGTGTCTTGGGCGGCGGTCATGGTCGCCATTCTCCCATCACTCCCTGGCCATGGCACCTGGCGGTGCATGCCATGCCTCACCCAAGGCCGGGTCTATTGCGGGTCGAAACCGGCCAGGTCCAGCGCTTCGCGCAACGAATCGAGCGCGTCACGTACGAGGAAGGTTTCTGCATCGTCGCGGGAACACGCCCGGATGGCCTCATGGCTGATCTGCTTGACGAACTGCGCCAGCGCCTGGGCATTCTCGGACGTGAGTTCGGCGGTGATGACCACGGGTTGTTTCATATGCAGCTTCTTGTTCAGACCATGTTGGTCATGCCGGGAGATTCCGGTGCCATGTATCTTACCGGCGTAGCCCCAGCCCAGTGCCTGGATGCAAAAGCAAAAACGGCACCCGAAGGTGCCGCTGGTCTCGTGCGCCGTGCGCTCAGTGCTGCAGAATTTTGTCGAGGAAGTCCTTGGTGCGCGGCTGGCGAGCGTCGGGGTTGTTAAAGAACTCGTCCTTGGAACAGTCTTCCAGGATTTTGCCGCCCACGTCCATGAAGATCACACGGTGGCTCACCTTGCGGGCAAAGCCCATTTCATGGGTTACGCACATCATGGTCATGCCTTCGTTGGCCAGGCCCACCATCACGTCCAGCACTTCGCCCACCATTTCGGGGTCGAGCGCCGAGGTGGGCTCGTCAAACAGCATGACGATGGGGTCCATGGACAGCGCACGCGCAATGGCCACGCGCTGCTGCTGGCCACCCGAGAGCTGGCCGGGAAACTTGTCCTTGTGGGCCGTCAAACCCACACGCTCGAGCATCTTCAGTCCACGCGCCTTTGCGTCGTCCGCGCTGCGGCCCAGCACCTTGATTTGCGCGATGGTCAGATTCTCCGTGACCGACAGGTGCGGAAACAGTTCAAAGTGCTGAAACACCATGCCCACACGCGAGCGCAGCTTGGGCAGGTCGGTTTTGGGGTCGTGCAGCGGGATGCCATCGACCGTGATCTCGCCCTTCTGGAAGGGTTCGAGCGCGTTGATGGTCTTGATCAGCGTGGACTTGCCTGAGCCCGACGGGCCGCACACCACCACCACTTCGCCCTTGCTGATGGAGGCCGAGCATTCATTGAGCACCTGCACCGGGCCATACCACTTGGATACGTTCTTGAGTTCGATCATTTCTTTTTCCTCAATCCAATCTCTCTTGCCCGCTTCAGCGGATGATGGCGATTCTCTGGTGCAGACGCTTGACCAACCAGGAGAGGGCGTAGCACATCACAAAGTACAGCACCGCCGCGGCCAGGTAGGCCTCAATGGGACGGCCAAAGTTTTTACCAGCCACCTCGAATCCCTTGAGCATGTCGTAGGCGCCAATGGCGTAGACCAGCGAGGTGTCCTGGAACAGGATGATGGTCTGCGTGAGCAGTACCGGCAGCATGTTGCGAAACGCCTGTGGCAGCACAACGAGCTTCATGTTCTGGCCGTAGGTCATGCCCAGCGCCTGGCCCGCGTGCACCTGGCCACGCGAGACGGACTGGATGCCGGCGCGCATGATTTCGCTGAAATACGCAGCCTCGAAGGCGATGAAGGTGATCACGGCCGACACCTCAGCGCCGATAGGCTGGCCAATGATGGCCGGCACTAGCAGAAAGAACCACAGGATCACCATCACCAGCGGAATGCTGCGCATGCCGTTGACGTAGATGGTGGCCGGCATGTCCAGCCATTTCTTGCCCGACAGCCGCATGAGCGCCAGCAGGGTGCCAAAAAATACGCCGCCGATCGTAGCCACCGCCGTGAGCATGAGGCTGAAATACAGCCCCTTGAGCACGAAGTTGGAGATCAGGTCCCAGTTGTAGAAGGAGAAGTCCAGATTCATGTCAGTGGCCTCCCCCGCTCGCGGCAACCATGCCCGGCACGCGCGCCCGTTTTTCGATGAACGCCATGATGCGGTTGATGGCGAATGCCGAGACAACGTAAAGCGCCGTCACTGCCAGATAGACCTCGATGCCGCGCGAGGTTTCTTCTTGTGCCTGCATGGCGAACATGGTCAGTTCAGCCACCGACACGGCAAACGCCACAGACGAGTTCTTGAAGATGTTCATGGTCTCGCTGGTCAGCGGCGGGATGATGATGCGAAACGCCATGGGTAGCAGCACATAGCGGTAGGTCTGGAAGGTGGTAAAACCCATGGCCAGCCCGGCGTAGCGCTGGCCGCGTGGCAGCGCCTGTATGCCTGCGCGCACCTGCTCGGCAATGCGCGCCGAGGTAAAGAAACCCAGCGCAAAGACCACCAGCACAAAGCCGGGCACGCCTTGCAGCGCCGGAAAAATGGTGGGCAGCACGTGGTACCACAGAAAAATCTGCACCAGCAACGGTATGTTGCGGAACAGTTCCACCCAGGTGTTGCACAGCCCCACGACTACGCGGCGCCCCTCCAGGGTGCGCAGCGTGCCAATGACGGCGCCCAGCACCAACGCCAGCGCCAAGGCGAGAAGCGACACGGACACCGTCCAGCCCCAGGCCGACAGCAACCAGTCCAGATAGGTGATGTCGCCGCCCTTGCCAAAGCAGCCCGGCACCGCCTGGCGATCCAAGGTGTCTTCGCAGAACACCTGCCAATCCCAACTCATAGGATTCCTTTCATGTGACAGCCTGTGCCGCGCAACAAAAAAAGCCCCCCCGAACGTATGGTTCGAAGGGGCGTTACAGCGCGCCGATTACTTCTTGGCGTAGTCTTCCATGGGCTTGTCGTTCGGGTTTGCCCAAGCGTTCTTGGTGGCTTCAGACATCGGCAGACCGATCTTGGTGTTGGTCGGTGGCACGGGCTGCATGAACCACTTGTCATACAGCTTGGCCAGCGAACCATCGGCGATCTGGCGCTTGATGGAATCATCCACCGCCTTCTTGAAGGCGGGGTCATCCTTGCGCAGCATGCAGGCGATGGGTTCGACCGACAGCACTTCACCCACGACCTTGAAGTCGGCTGGGTTCTTGGACTTGGAGATGTTGGCCGCCAGAATGGAGCCGTCCATCACAAACGCATCGGCGCGGCCGGTTTCCACCATCAGGAAGCTGTCGGCGTGATCCTTGCCATAGACTTCCTTGAAGTCCAGGCCACCAGCGCGCTCGTTCTTGCGCAGGGTCTGCACCGACGTGGTGCCGGTCGTGGTGGCCACGGTCTTGCCGTTCAGGTCCTTGATCGAGGCGATACCCGAGCTGGCCTTGACCGCCATGCGCACTTCTTCCACATAGGTGGTCACAGCAAAGGCCACGTCCTTCTGGCGGGTGGCGTTGTTGGTGGTGGAGCCGCACTCCAGGTCCACCGTGCCGTTGGTCACCAGCGGGATACGGTTCTGCGAGGTCACAGGCTGGTACTTAGTTTCCAGCTTGGCCAGACCCATCTGCTTTTGCAGGTCGGCAATGATGTGCTCGGCCATCTCGGTGTGGAAGCCCACGTACTTGCCATTGCCCAGCGTGTAGGACAGGCCAGAGGACTCGCGCACGCCCAGCGTAATGCTACCGGCGGACTTGATCTTGGCCAGGGTGTCGTTGGCCTGTGCAAAGGCACTGCTTGCAGCCAGAACGGTAATGGCAGCAGCCAGCAAATGTTTTTTCATACTTTTGTCTCCTTGTGGGTAAACGGGGGGAAAGAGTGGATTCTAGAGATTCGCAGCCCACACGGTAGGACATGGGCAAAAAATCACTGGAACGGTATTGAGGGCAACGTCCCCGGGGCGTTGCCCATTGCTAAAACGGAACCTGGTCGGTGGGGTATTTCCAGAAATCGCGCAACAGGTAGCTGACTGGAAGGTTCAGCGTCGTGTTGCTGGGCGGTATGGGTTGCGTAAACCATTTTTCGTAGATGGCGTGGATCTCGCGGCTGGTGATCAGACGGCGCATTTCATCGTCCACCAGTTTCTTGAAATCAGGGTCACCCTTGGGCAGCATGATGGCCAGGGGCTCGGTGGTCATGAAGCGTCCCACGACCTTAAGCGCTTTCGGGTCGGGGCGGTTGGCTGCCAGGCCGTAAAGCAGCACGTCATCCATCACGAAGGCATCGGCCTCACCTTTTTCCACCATCTCCAGTGCGCGCGCATGGTCAGGCGCCTCGGAGATGGTGATACCCATCAACCGCTCGCGGTTGGCCTGCTCCGCCGCTTTCAGGGGGGTCGTGCCTTTGGTCGAGACCAGTCTTTTGCCCATGAGATCTTCGACACGATTGATCGGGCTGGAGGCCTTGACCAGCAGGCGAGCACCGGTAATGAAGTGCGGAACCGTGAAAGCCACTTTCTGCCGCCGCTCTGCATTGTTGGTGGTAGAGCCACATTCCAGGTCGGCCTTGCCCTGTTCGATCATGCTGATACGGTTGGCGGGCGTGACCTGAAGAAACTCTACCTGCATTTCCTTCATACCTGTTTTCTTGCGCACCACCTCGGCCATGCGCAGACACAGATCGACGGCATATCCGACGGGCTTGCCGGTTTTGGCATCCACGTACGAAAAAGGAACCGAGGATTCACGATGCGCAATCACCAGTTTGCCGCCCGCAGAGATGCGCTCGAGCACGGAATCGGCCGCAGCCGACGCTGCAGAGCACACCAGCGCAAGACTCCATGCAAATCCCAAAAGTGTTTTCATGCTGTATCTCGGTAAACCCACGGGAGAAGGCTGCTTGTTTTACTATTCTTTGGTCGTTCCGCACACCGCGAATACCCGCGCCATGTTCTGAAAAAAGCAACCTGGCGGCGAATGCTAATTCCCGCAACCGCCGAATTCAAATGCCGAATACGCGGACAACTATGCAAAAAATTTATACCAGCATCACGCTTGGGCTCTCGTGGGCCTGGGCCTGCAAATACGACCAAAGGGCCTGAGCCGTCCCCTTGGGCTGCTCCCTGGCACTGGGTTTTTCGCGGTAGGCACGCACATCCATGACCATCTGCAAGTCCTGGCTCCCCGTGGGAGCAGCGCCCACGAGCCGACGTGCGCGCAAGTCCTTCTTCACGGCGCTATGGGGCAGAAACGCCACACCCTGCCCCTCCAGCGCCATGGCCTTGAGGCCTTCGGCCATGTCGGTTTCGTACACCCGGTCGAGGTGTATGGCCGTGGCCGATTGCTTGAGGATGAGTTCCGTCACGCGCCCAAGGTAGGCCCCCGGCGCATACCCCAGGTAAGGCAGGGGCTGGCCCGGCTTGCCAGGCAGACGGTACAGCGGCTGCCCTTCAGCGTCGGGCTTGCTGTAGGGCGAGAGCACCTCCTTGCCGAGGCTGACCATCTCATATCGATCTGCATCGAGCTGGAAGGGCTGCGAGTCATGGTGGTAGGTGATCAGCAGGTCGCAGCTGCCTTCCACCAGACGCATGACAGCATCGTGCACGTTGAGCGCGATGAGCCGACTCTTGAATGGGCCAAACTGGCTGCGCAGGCGGGTCACCCAGGCCGGAAAGAAGGTGAACGCCAGCGTGTGCGGCACGGCAAATTCGATCATGTCCTGGCTGGACGTGCTGTGCGCACGCAGCATGGCGCGGGTATTCTGCAGGGCCTGCAACACCTCCAGCGACTGGTCGTACAGCGTCCTGCCCGCCGGAGTCAGGCGCGTGGGGTACGAACTGCGGTCCACCAGATCGGTGCCGGCCCAGGCTTCCAGCGCCTGGATGCGGCGCGAGAACGCCGGTTGCGTCACATGGCGCAGTTGCGCTGACCGGCTGAAACTGCGCGTCTCGGCCAGGCTGACAAAATCTTCAAGCCACTTGGTTTCCATCGGCGCATTATCTGCGCGCGCAGGCGCCTGCGCAGGCGGTTTGTGCACGCCTTGATACTGCGCCTACATAGCAATTCACCGCATAATGTAACGATATGCCTGCCTTGCGCAGGCGTGCGGCCTTGCCCGCCGTGCCACAGAACCTGCCACGCAACCTGCATCCATGTCTACCCCTCCCCCAGCCGCGCCCAAGAGCCCGGCGACGCCTTCGAGCCCTTCCGTGGCCCCCGTCCAAGCCCGCCTGCTGGGCCTGGAAGACTGGCTCACCGTGATCGTGATGGGCGCCCTGGCTCTCATCACTTTTGCCAACGTGCTGGTGCGCTATTTCACCAATTCGTCCTTTGCCTGGACCGAGGAAATCTCGGTCTTTCTGATGATCGTGCTGGCCATGGTGGGTGGCTCGGCCGCCGTGGCGCGCGACCGCCATATCCGCATTGAGTACTTTGCCGAGAGCGGCTCATTGAAGCGCCGCCAGCGGCTGGCCCAGCTGGGGGCCCTGATGGTGGCGCTGCTGTTTGCCATCATGGCCGTGCTCAGTGTGCGCCTGGTGTGGGACGACTATCGTTTTGAAGAGACCTCACCCGGCATTGGCGTACCGCAGTGGTGGTATTCCGTCTGGTTGCCGGTGCTCTCCGCGCTCATCGCTGTGCGGGCGCTGGGCCACTACGTGCGCAGCGGGCGCAAAACCCACCAGGAACCCGGGGCATGACGGCGACCTTGCTGTTCGTGGCCTTTGCCGTGCTGATGCTGGCGGGCGTGCCGATCGGCGCCGCACTGGGTCTGGCGGGCACCGCTGCCATTGCGGTGGCCAACGCCGATTCACAGTGGTTTGGTTTACTGGCCGTGCCACAAAACTTTTACGCCGGTCTGGGCAAATACCCTTTGCTGGCCATTCCGATGTTCGTACTCGTGGGCTCGATCTTCGACCGCTCGGGCGTGGCGCTGCGATTGGTGAACCTGGCGGTGGCTTTGGTGGGCCGCGGCCCCGGCATGCTGCCGCTGGTCGCCATTGGTGTGGCCATGTTCATGGGAGGAATTTCGGGCTCTGGCCCGGCGACGGCGGCGGCCATTGGCGGCGTGATGCTGCTGGCCATGCAACGCGCAGGCTACCCCCCAGCGTACTCGGCCAGCGTGGTGGCCGCGGCCGCGTCTACCGACATCCTGATTCCCCCATCGGTCGCCTTCATCGTCTATTCGGTACTCGTACCGGGGGCCTCGGTCCCGGCGCTGTTTGCTGCCGGCATGGTGCCGGGCATGCTGGCGGGCTTGGCGCTAGCGATTCCCACGGTGTGGCTCGCGCGGCGCCACCGCATGGGGCAGCTTGAAGCGGCCCTACCGCGCCCACCCTTTTGGCGCAGCCTGCGCGACGCCGCGTGGGGTCTGGCGGCGCCGGTGGTGATCCTGGGCGGCATGCGTGCGGGCTGGTTCACCCCGACCGAAGCCGCAGTGGTGGCGGTGTTTTACGGCTTGTTCGTCGGTATGGTCATTCACCGCACCATCCGCGTGCGCGACCTGTTCGAGATTTTGCGCGAATCGGGCGAGCTTTCTGCCGTGATCCTGCTGGTGGTATCGCTCGCAGCCATCTTTGCGTTTTCGCTTTCGACATTGGGCGTGATCGACCCCATCACCGATGCCATCGTGCACTCTGGCCTGGGCGAAGGCACCGTGCTGGCACTGCTCATCCTGATGCTGATCGTGCTGGGCATGTTCCTTGACGGCATCTCCATCTTCCTGATCTTCGTGCCGCTGATGATGCCCATCCTGCGCCACTACCAGTGGGACCCGGTGTGGTTTGGCGTCATCCTCACGCTGAACGTTGCGATTGGCCAGTTCACGCCGCCCATGGCAGTGAACCTGATGGTCTCCAGCCGCATTGCGGGCGTGCGCATGGAAGACACGACGCGCTGGGTGCTCTGGCTGGTGGGCGCAATGTGCATCGCCATGCTGGGCGTGATTCTCTGGCCGCAGCTCGCCCTGTGGCTGCCAGGCTATCTGGGCTACTGATTTTTCACAAGGAGACTAAAACCATGAAACTGCGCGCTTTCCTTACCTCGGCCGTGGCCACTGCCGCCGCACTGGCTTTCAGCAGCCCCGCTGCCTTGGCGCAAACCGCCTACAAGAGCGAATACCGCATGTCGCTGGTGCTGGGCACAGCCTTTCCGTGGGGCAAAGGCGGCGAGTTGTGGGCTAACAAAGTGCGTGAGCGCACCAACGGCCGCATCAACATCAAGCTCTACCCCGGTGTTTCGCTGATCCAGGGCGACCAGACGCGCGAGTTTTCAGCCCTGCGCCAGGGTGTGATCGACATGGCCGTGGGCTCGACCATCAACTGGTCGCCCCAGGTCAAGCAGCTCAACCTGTTCTCGCTGCCCTTCCTAATGCCCGACTACGCCGCTATCGATGCGCTCACGCAGGGCGATGTGGGCAAAAGCCTGTTCAAGACGCTGGACAAGGCCGGGGTGATGCCGCTCGCCTGGGGCGAGAACGGCTACCGCGAGATCTCCAACTCCAAGCGCCCCATCAAGACCCCGGCGGACCTCAAGGGCATGAAGATTCGCGTGGTTGGCTCACCACTGTTCCTCGACACCTTCAGTGCCCTGGGTGCCAACCCCACGCAGATGAGCTGGGCCGACGCCCAACCCGCCATGGCCAGCGGCGCCGTGGACGGCCAGGAGAACCCCCTGGCCATCTTCACCGCCGCCAAGCTGCACAGCGTGGCGCAAAAGTACCTCACGCTGTGGGGCTACATTGCCGATCCACTGATCTACGTGGTGAACAAGGACATCTGGAACTCCTGGACCCCTGCCGACCGCGAAATCGTGCGCCAGGCTGCCATTGAAGCCGGCAAGGAAGAAATCGCCATTGCCCGCAAGGGCGTGATCGAGGCCGACAAGCCCTTGCTCAAGCAGATTGAAGGTCTGGGCGTGACGGTCACCCAGCTCACGCCTGCCGAGCGCGAGGCCTTCGTCAAGGCCACCCGCCCGGTGTACGACAAGTGGAAGAGTCAGGTGGGCACCGACCTGGTGAACATGGCCGAGAAAGCGATTGCTGCGCGCAAGTAACAAGTACCCTGCGGCGCAATCCATCAACCCCGCTGTCGCGGGGTTTTTTGTTTCACTCCGTATTTGATAGCTGCTTGCGCTTGCCCAGAAAGCGCCAGAGCCAAAAAACACTCAAACCGCATCGCCAGACTGCTGCATCGCCCACATGCGCGCATAACGCCCGTCTGCAGCCTGCAACTGCGCGTGCGTGCCGCGCTCGATGATCTGGCCGGCTTCCATGACCAGAATTTCGTGCGCGTCCACCACGGTGGAGAGGCGGTGCGCAATCACCAACGTGGTCTTGCCGCGGGCCACGCCGCGCAGTTCGGCCTGAATGGCGCGCTCGTTGGCTGAATCGAGGGCGGAGGTGGCCTCGTCGAACACCAGGATGGGCGGGTTCTTGAGCAAGGTGCGGGCGATGGCCACGCGCTGCTTCTCTCCGCCCGAGAGCTTAAGGCCACGCTCGCCCACCATGGTGTCGTAACCCTTGGGCGTGGACGCTATGAAGTTGTGGATGTGCGCAGCGCGCGCGGCCTGCTCGACTTCCTGCTGGGTGGCGCCGGGGCGCCCATAAGCGATGTTGTAGGCCACGGTGTCGTTGAACAGCACGGTGTCCTGCGGCACGATGCCGATTGCTTGGCGCACGCTGGCCTGCGTGACGTCGCGCATGTCCTGCCCGGCCAGGCTGATGTGGCCTTGCTGAATGTCGTAGAAACGAAACAGCAGCCGCGCCAGCGTGGATTTGCCCGCACCCGACGGCCCCACCACAGCCACCGTTTTGCCTGCCGGTATCTCAAAGCTCACGCCGCGCAGAATGGGGCGGTCAGGTTCATAGGCAAAGTGCACGTCTTCAAAACGCACCGCCGGGCTGGTGCCAGCGGCGATGTGGAGCGGCTCTGCGCCCGGTGCATCGGCCACCTCGCGCTCACGGTCCATCAGCGTAAACATCTTGTCCAGGTCGGTGAGGTTCTGCTTGATCTCGCGGTAGATCACGCCAAAGAAGTTCAGCGGGATGTAGATCTGGATCATGAAGGCGTTGACCATGACCAGGTCGCCCAGCGTCATGCGGCCATCGGCCACGCCCTGTGTGGCGCGCCACAGCATGGCCACCAGTGCGGTGGCAATGATGGCCTGCTGCCCGCTGTTGAGCATGGACAGCGTGCTCTGGCTCTTGAGCCGCACACGGCGCAGGCCTTCCAGGCTTTCGTCGTAGCGGCGTACCTCAAACTCTTCGTTGTTGAAGTATTTGACGGTTTCATAGTTCAACAAAGAATCGACGGCTTTGGTGTGCGCTGCAGAATCCAGCGCGTTGGCCTCACGCCGGAACTTGGTGCGCCACTCGGTAACGACCACCGTGAACGTGATGTACACCACCAGCGCGCCGAGCGTGATCCAGACGAACCACATGTCGAAGCGCGAACCCAGGATGGAGAGCACCAGCACCACCTCGACCAGCGTGGCAACGATGTTAAACAGGGCGAACGAGATCAGCGACTCGATACCGCGCACGCCGCGCTCAATGTCGCGCGTCATGCCACCCGTCTGGCGCTCCAGGTGAAAGCGCAGGCTGAGCGCATGCAAATGCCGGAAGGTGTTTAGTGCGATGCTGCGCGCGGCGCCCTGCGTGGCCTTGGCAAATACCAGTTCGCGCAGCTCGGTGAACAGCGACGTCGTCCAGCGCAAGGCGCCGTAGCCCAGGAGCAACGCGACGGGCACCACCAGCAGCGCGGTCACGGCGCCGGGCGGCACCGCCATCGCATCGACCAACTTTTTGAGCAGCAGTGGCACGCCGACATTGGCCAGCTTGGCTCCCACCATAAAGGCGAGTGCGGCCAGCACACGCCACTTGTACTGCCACAAATAGGGCAACAGGCGACCCAGCGTGGCCCAGTCAGAGCGTGTGCGCGCCGTGGCGCCAGGGGTTGGGGGGGGGGACGATTCGCCGCGGTGGCGCATGAGGGACAATTCCGTTGGTTACTTCTACCGAGATTGTGCCCATGTCCGAAGCCCCCAGCCGCACCTCCGCCACCTTGCCCACCGACAAAGAGCTGGTGCTCAAGGTCATTCCCATGCCGGCCGACACCAATGGCAACGGCGATATCTTCGGCGGCTGGGTCATGGCCCAGGTGGATTTGGCGGGTTCAGTGCTGCCCGCGCGCCACGTGCAGGGCCGCATGGCCACCGTGGCGGTGAACGAATTCGTTTTCAAGCACCCCGTGCGCGTGGGCGACATCCTGTCGTTCTTCTCCAGCGTCAAGCGCGTGGGCCGCACCTCGATCACGGTGGGTGTAGAGGTGTACGCCGAGCGCTTTTCCGAGCAGGGCAACTATGTCAAGGTGACCGAAGCGCTGTTGACCTACGTGGCCATCGACTCAGAAGGTCGACCACGCCCCTTGCCCGTGCGCTGATTTCAGAAGCGGGAGAAATCGGGCGCGCGCTTGGCCAGAAAGGCCGAGACCGCCTCGGCCAGCTCGGGGGAGCGCAGGCTCTCCTGCAGCGCCTGGCCTTCGCGCTCCAGCGTAGCCTCCAGTGCCGCCTGGTGACCCTGGCGCAGCAGGTTTTTACTACGCCGCAGGGGGCCGGGGGCCATCTGCGCCAGCGTGTCGGCGGTGCGCTGGGCACGCTCCATCAAACCGTCGACGGGCTCCACAGAGGTCACCAGACCGGCTCTGAGCGCTGTTGCGGCATCGAAAGGTTCACCCAGCAGCACCAGTTCGCTGGCCAGCCGCATGCCTGCGTTCAAGGGTATCAAGTAGCTGGAGCCGAACTCGGGCACCAGGCCCAGCTTGGTGAACGGCATCTGAAAGCGCGTGCCCTCGGCAGCGTAGACAAAATCACAGTGCAGCAGCAAGGTGGTGCCGCCACCGATGGCCAAGCCGTGCACCGCAGCCACCAATGGTTTTTCAAACGTCGTCAGGCGCCGCAGCAAACGCGCCAGCGCCGACTGCGCGTAGTCGTCGGTCAACAAGCTCGGCTGTATGCCCTTGAGGTTGGCACCCGAGCAAAATGCATCGCCCTCAGCACTGAGCAGCACCACGCGCACTTCGGGGTTGAGGTCGGCTTCAGCCAGATGGCCTTCGAGCGTATCGAACCATTGGTCGTCCATCAGGTTGCGCACCCCGGCTTGGCCAAAGCGCAGGTGCAGCACCTTGTGCTGGATGTTGGCGGTGAAGTGAACGTCCATGGGGTCTCCGAAAGGGTTGGGGTTGGGTGGGCAGCTACGGGCGCAAGACGGCGCGGCTTGCGTCACTCAGGGGTCAGAAACATCTGCAAGGCATGGGCGGCCAGGGCATCAAGCGACAGGCGCCCCTCGGGGCGGTACCACTGCACCGCCCAGTTGAGTGCCCCAAAAATGAACAACCGGGCCAGGCCGGGTTCTGTGCGCAACGCACCTGCGTCGTGCAGGGCGTGCAGCACGGGCATCCAGGGGGCTTCGTACACGGTCTTGATTTGCGCAATGGCCTCGCGCTGGACGGGAGTGAGCGAACGCCACTCGTACAGCATGACCGGCACAAAGTCACCTGCTGGGCCGAGCAAGATTTCACAATGGTGGCGCACCAGGGCCGCAAGGCGCGCGCGCGGTGGGGCATCGCCCAGCCCCAAAAGGGCTTGCGCCTGGCTGCGCACGGCGCGCTGCATGCCCTCTTCCATCACGGCGTAGAGCAGCGCGTTCTTGCTTTCAAAATGGTAGAAGGGCGAGCCGCTGCGCATGCCTGCCGCAGCAGCAATGTCGCGTGTACTGGCCGCATCAAAGCCCTGGGCACGAAACAGCCGCGCCGCGCCGTCAATGATGAGCTGGCGGCGGTTGCCTTCGTCGCGCTCGTCCAGAGTCTTGCGGGGCCGCCCCCGGGGCCGTGCCGCCACGGGCATATCAGGCACCGCAGCGGGCCCGGACGAGGGATCAAGGGGTTGGGCGGACATGCCCGGCACGATAGCCGGGATTGGTTATTTCAGCAAGCAAATGCTTTGTGAAATGATTCTGCGGCGGTGCATCCACCGCAGGGATGCGGGTCAGGCGGCGATGGCAACCGCCTCGGGGCTGCGCGCGCCCGTGCTGCGCGGCGCGCTGCTCGCAGTGCCCACATCGATTTCGCCCGAGATCTGGCCACCTTCCTCGATCACCAGCTTGCCATAGCGGATCTTGCCGCTCACCTTGCCGGTACTGAAAATCACCAGCTTCTGCCGTACCGTGAGCGTGCCGTTGAAGTCGCCCCGGATTTCGGCGATATCAATATCGGCCGAACCCCGAAAGGCGCCCTGCTCCGAGATCTGGATCACGCGCGAATCCATGGTGGCTTCGACCGTACCCTCGACCACCAGGGTGTCGCAATCGGTGATCTCAACGCCCTTGAGCTTGATGTTGGGGCCCACCGTCAGCTTGCTGCCAACGCTTTCGACCGGCGCTTTGGCGCTGGCCGCCGCAGAAGACGCCTGGCTGGTGTTCCCGGCAGGATTCAGTCCGTTGGCGCTGCCCTGCGCAATGGTGGGCTGGCGAGGCTGGAAAGTTTCGGGTTCACGCTTGCCAAAGAAGGGGTTTTGCACGGCCATGGGATCTCCTAGAAAAGAGACCATGATGACCACCGATCGATGCAAAAGCTGCCTGTATTGCGCAAGAACGGTAACCAAACGGTTCGATGCTTGCATGCGCTTGCAGTCTTTGCAGCAGCACACATGCGTGCCACGGTCCCGTACGGTCGATCGTCAGGAAACGATGTAGGCGGCAGCCCCTGCCGACATGATCTGGCCGTCGGGCCCCAGAAACTCCATGCGCGTGGTCGCCACGCGCGAGCCCAGGCGCAGCACCTGCGCGCGCAGCTCGAAATGGTCGCCAATGCCGGGGCGCAAGTAATCGATACGCAGGTCGATGGTGCCCAGCTTGGCAAAGCGGTGCAGGCGCTGCAAGGGTTCCTCGTCCATGTGGCGGGCGCCGATGGCGGCCATCACAGCCAGCCCGCCCATGGCGTCCAGCCCGGCACTGATGACACCCCCATGGATGCGGTTGTAAGCAAAGTGGCCCACCAACTCGGGCTTCATGTCGATACGCCCGACGACTTGCTCGGGCGCCATGCTCACGATCTTCAGCCCCAGAACCTGGTTGAAGACGATCTTTTCCTCGAAGATGGACTTGAGCCCGGCAATGAACTCAGGCTCGAAGGGTTTGACCGGCGCGGGGGTTTTGCTCATGGGGGTCCTGGATGGGCACGGTACCGGCGCACGGCACCGACATCGATTGCTTCTGTTTTAATAGCTACTAGCGCAATATACATAGGCGCTAGAGGCCATTTTGACCTAAAAGTACTGTGTGTGCACAGAATTGCAGGACACCGGACCCGGCCTGCGGCGCGGGCCGCCCGAGAGACTCAAGCCTTCAGCATTGGCTGAAATCAGGCTTTCTTTTGGCCATGAATGCCGTGAAAGCTTCGCGTGCGGCGGGTTCGCTCAGCATGCGACCAAAGCTTTCACCCTCCTCGGCCATGCGCGCAAGTACGGGCGCCGTCTGGCCCAGCTTCATCAGGCGCTTGGTCTCGATCAGCGACGACAGCGGCTTGGCCGCCAGCTTGCGGGCCTGGGACTGGGCGATGGCGTTGCATTCAGTGGGGGGCACCACGCGGTTGACCAGGCCCACTTCCATCGCGGCCTCGGCCATGAAGGGCTCACCCAGCAAAAGCGCCTCGGCTGCGCGGTGGTAGCCCAGCATCTGCGGCACCAGCAGGCTCGAAGCGGCCTCGGGGCACAGGCCCAGGTTGACGAAGGGCATGGAAAACGCAGCGTTATCGCCCGCGTAGACCAGATCGCAGTGCAGCAGCATGGTGGTGCCGATGCCCACCGCCGGGCCACAGACCGCAGCCACCACGGGCTTGGGAAAGGTGGCGATGGCGCGCAGGAAGCGGAACACGGGCGAGTCCTGCGAGGCCGGGGGCTGCTGCAGGAAGTCGCCAATGTCATTCCCGGCGCTGAACACGGCCACATCGCCCTGCAGCACCACGGCACGCACATCGGTTCCTGGGGCGGCTGCCTCGAAGGTTTCAGCCAGCGTGGTGTACATGGCGCGGGTGAGGGAGTTCTTCTTGTCCACCCGGTTCAAGGTGATGGTGGTCACACCGGCTTCGGTGTGCACCAGGATGTCGTTTTGGATTTCGCTCATGGGACGGGTTCCTGAAAAATGGAAAGCAGGCTGGACACGCGGGAGATGCGGCCCTATTCCTTGTAGTAAACAATCTGGTGGCTGGTGGCGAGCATGGTGCCGCTCTCGCTCCACAACTGCACGGTCTGGTCGAAAAAGCCGTTGCGAAACTCTTGTGCACGCGCCTGCCCCAGTACATGGCCTGTCCCCGTCGCTTCCAGTTGCGCCGGACTGGCATGGAAATACACCGTGATCGACACCGTTCCCGCAGGCACGTGCACGGCGCGGCGCAGCCAGACACGCGGAAAGAACACATCGGCCAGCGCGGCCAGCGCACAAAAATCGAGGGGTCGTGCCGGGTTGTCGCGCATCCACACCTGCGACAAGCTGCTGTCGCCCTGGCCATTCCATTGCCGTGGCAAGGCCCCGGTCACGGGCCGCAGGTCGTAGCGGCCGAACCACTCGATGCCCGGTGCGGGCGGGTAGGCGTCCAGCCCTTCGGGGCCGGGCACGGTGGGCATGGCCACATCGGCCAGGCTCCAGGTCTCGCGCCGCACGGCCGTGACCGCTGTGGCAGTGGTGGTGACCACCTGCTCGCCCTGCGCCTCCGTTTGCACAATGGACACGGTCCAGTGCTGCGTGGAACGGTTGGTACGCACCGGCGTGGCCTGCACGGTGAACGGCCCGGTGGACAGCGCACCCGCATAGTTGACGGTCAGCGAGAGCGGATCACCCAGGCGGTCCGGGTGCAGCAGGATGGCGCGCAACATCGTGGCCGCCGTGATGCCGCCAAAGGGACCGACCATGTTCCAGTAGGCGGGACTGGTGTGCCCCCGATAGTGGCCGGCCGCCGTGGATTCAAGCACCAGTGCCTGATCAAAAGAATGGGGTGTCGTCGTCATGCTGGACAGTGTGCCGCTAAATCACGACTTAAACCGTCGTGCCGGTGACTGGCAGCCCGGCCAGCCCCATCAGGTCGGCCACGGCCCGCGGCCACAGCGTCTGGCGAAACTGCTCGCGGAAGAACCCGAAATGCCCGATGCGCAGGGCGTTGATGTCTTCGGGCGCAATGCGCTCGATCCGGGCCGGGGCATTGCGGTAGAGCTTGACCAGGCTGTGCGTGCCGCGCAGGGTCATCAACTCGTCATCGCTCATCCACAGCGCCAGCACCGGAAAGCGCACGTCCGCATAGCTTTGCGCGGCGGCAGGGCCTTCGGCCCCCACGCTGTAGGTGGGATTAAGGCACCAGCGGCGCCATTGCAGGATCACACCCGCAGGCAAGTCGCCCACCTTGCGCAGCGTGCGCCCCGGAAAATAGCCCCACAGGCGCGTAGCGAGCGGCACCAGCACCCACCAAAAATACGGCACCATGCGCTTGAGGCGCGGCGCGTTCTCACGCCAGTAACCACTACCCGCCGCCACGCTGAGCAGGCCATCGACCTGCGCAGGGTTTTTTAGCAGGCCCGGGAGCTGCGCACCCAGGCTGTGGCCCAGCAGGTACAGCGGCACATCCGGTATCGCAGTTCGGGCCGCCGATATGACGGCTTCATAGTCGCGTGCCCAGTCCAGCAGATCGGCCCGTACCGCGCGCATGGGGCCTTGCAAGGAATCCCCCTGGCCCCGGTAGTCAAAGGTGGTGACCCGAAAACCCTGCCCCGCCAGCCACTGCGCAAACGATGCGTAGTAGTCCTGCCGCACCCCCATCGCCCCGCCAATGACGACGCTGGCGCGCGCCGTGCCCTCGGGCTCAAAGACGCATGTTGCTACCGTGGTGGTGGCGTCAACCTGCAAGCTCTGCTTGTTCATACCGTGCCTCCTGTCGATCACGCTGATCTGCGCCAGCTTGAGTTTCAGAACACTCCGCCCTCAAGAAAGGGCCTACACCCTGCCATCAAGGGCGTAGCGAGCGGGATGGGCTGCTAGGCGGACGGAGCGGAGCCCCCAGAACGTACTCAAGGTACGTGAGGATGGCGAGCACCGCCCAACGACGCAGATGACCCGCGCAGTAGCCAGTTAGACAGCCTCAAAGATTCCTGCTGCGCCTTGGCCGGTGCCGACACACATCGTCACCATGCCGTACTTCAGCTTGTGGCGGCGCAGCGCGTGCACCACCGTGGCGGCGCGGATCGCGCCAGTGGCACCCAGCGGGTGCCCCAGTGCAATCGCGCCGCCCATGGGGTTGACCGTGGCCGGGTTCAGGCCCAGCGTGCGCACCACGGCAAGCGACTGGGCGGCAAAGGCTTCGTTGAGCTCGTACCAGCCAATGTCCTCGTGCTTGAGGCCGGCGTAGCGCAACGCAGCAGGAATTGCCTCGATGGGGCCGATGCCCATGATTTCGGGCGGTACGCCGCGTGCGGCGAAGCTGACAAAACGCGCCAGTGGCGTCAAACCAAACTGCTTCACGGCCTTCTCACTGGCCAGAATCAAGGCGCCCGCACCGTCGCTGGTCTGCGAGCTATTGCCCGCCGTGACGCTGCCACGTGCGGCAAACACGGGCCGCAGTTTGGCCAGGCCTTCGAGCGAGGTGTCGGGGCGGGGGCCTTCGTCCAAGTTCACAGTGCGCGTCCTGGTGGTCACTTCGCCGGTGGCCAGATCGGGCGTGCGCTCGGTGATTTCGAAGGGCGTGATTTCGTCGGTGAACTCACCGGCTTGCTGGGCCTTGATGGCACGCAGGTGCGATTCCAGCGCAAAAGCGTCCTGGTCTTCGCGCGATACCTTCCACTGCTGGGCTACTTTTTCGGCCGTCAGGCCCATGCCATAGGCAATGCCGACGTTCTCGTCGCGGGCAAACACCTCGGGGTTGAACGACGGCTTGTTGCCGCCCATGGGCACCATGCTCATGGATTCAGCGCCACCGGCAATCAGCACGTCGGCCTCGCCCACGCGGATGCGGTCGGCCGCCATCTGGATGGCGCTCACGCCAGAGGCGCAAAAGCGGTTGACGGTGATGCCGCCCACGGGGTGGTCAAAAGCCAGGCCCATGGCAATGCGGGCCATGTTCATGCCCTGCTCGCCCTCGGGGAACGAGCAACCAATGATGGAATCCTCGATCGCCTTGGGATCCAGCGTGGGCACCTGCAGCATGGCGCTCTTGATGGCGGCGACCAGCAGATCGTCGGGGCGGGTATTGCGGAAGTAGCCGCGGCCCGAGCGCCCAATGGGCATGCGCGTGGCGGCAACGATGTAGGCTTCCTGGACTTGTTTAGCCATGGGGTACTCCTTCAGTTCTTGGGGCGGCTGGAGGGAATCCAGGCCCAGGTAAATTCACATTGCACCGGCTCGGCGCCGGTTTCGTCGGTCACGGTGACCTGCACCTGCACCTCGCCTTTGTCGCTTTGCTGCATCAGTGCGCGCTGTTCGACGGTGAGGGTGGCGACTGCACGCAAGGCGCCCTGGGCGCGCTTCTTGAACGCAACCTTCAGCTCCTTGGCCAGTGGCAGGCAGTCGTCGCGCACATTCATGCCCACCACCATGCCGGTAGCCGTTTCGGCCAGCAGCGTCATGGCGGCGGCGTGCACGCCGTGGATATGGTTTTGTACGCGGCGCTGGTTGGCCACGGCCACTTCCACACGCTGCGGCGTCAGCGCCACGTACTGCAACCCCGCTGTACCCGTGAAAGGCACAGCGCGGCGCAGCACCAGGTTGCGCGCCCAGGGGCGGGCAACCGCAGGCACCCGATCGAGCTGGCCCAGGGTACGAGCCAGCCGGTTGGGGCGTGTGGCCGCGAGGGTTGCAGCAGCGCGGCCCATGTCAGTTGCGAACCGGCTTGCCGGTGCTGAGCATGCCCAGGATACGTTCCTGCGTCTTGGGATGGGTGATCAGGCTACAGAAGGCCTTGCGCTCCATGGCCATGAGGTATTCCTCGCTGACCAAGGCACCGGCGTCTACGTCGCCGCCACACACCACGCCTGCGATCAGGCTGGAGATGTGGAAGTCGTGTGCGCTGATGAAGCCGCCGTCGCGCATGTTGACCAACTGCGCCTTGATGGTGGCAATGCCGCTGCGGCCAGCCACCGGGAACAGCCGCTTGTGCGGTGCACGCCAGCCGCCCCGGGCCATGGCCTTGGCTTCGTTGAGGGCGACGAACAGCAGTTCGTCCTTGTGCGGCACGATGACATCGCTCTCGAGCAGGAAGCCCAGCTTGCGCGATTCCAGCGCACTGGTGCCCACCTTGGCCATGGCGGCGGCAGTGAAGCCTTCGGTCAGGAAAGGCAGCACGTCCTTGGACGTGGACTGCGCCATGTTCTCGGCGGCGCGGCGGGCGATATAGGTCAGGCCACCAGCGCCGGGCACCAGGCCCACGCCCACTTCGACCAGACCGATGTAGCTTTCCATGTGCACCACGCGGCGAGCTGAGTGCACGGCCAGCTCGCAGCCACCGCCCAGCGCCAGGCCACGAATGGCCGACACCACGGGCACACCGGCGTAGCGCAGGCGCAGCATGGTGTTCTGCAGCTCCTGCTCGGCGCCCTCAATGGCGCTGACACCCGCAATCATGAACGCGGGCAGCATGGCCTGCAGGTCGGCACCGGCGCTGAAGGGCTCGTCGCCCGACCACACCACCACGGCCTTGTAGTCCTTCTCGGCAATATCGACCGCCATGGCCAGGCCCTCGGCCACGTCGGGGCTGATGGCGTGCATCTTGGTCTTGATGCTGGCGATCACCACTTCGTCGTCCAGCGTCCACAGGCGGATGGCGTCGTCTTCGTGCAGGGTCTTGCCCGCCGTCTTGTAGTCGGGCAGGGTCTCGCCCAGCAGCGCCTCGGGGAAATGCTGGCGCTCGTACACCGGCAACTCGCGGCGCGGGATGAACTTTGCCTTGGATGCGCTCCAGGAGCCTTGCGCGGTGTGCACGCCACCGGCCTCGGCCACGGGGCCCTTGAAGACCCACTCAGGCAGCGGCGCCTTGGACAGTGACTTGCCCGCGTCGATGTCTTCCTGGATCATCTTCGCCACGTCAAGCCAGCCAGCCTCTTGCCACAGCTCGAACGGGCCCTGCTTCATGCCGAAGCCCCAGCGCATGGCCTGATCAATGTCGCGGGCGTTGTCGGCAATCGTGCCCAAGTGCACGGCAGCGTAATGGAAGCTGTTGCGCAAAATGGCCCACAGAAACTGGCCCTGCGCGCCTTCGGCATTGCGCAGGAGTTTCAGGCGCTCGGCAGCAGGTTTTTTCAACATGCGGCCGTACACCTCGTCGGCCTTCTGGCCGCCGGGCACGTACTCTTCGCCTTCCAGGTCAAAACGCAGAACGTCGCGGCCCACCTTCTTGTAGAAACCTGCCTTGGTTTTCTGGCCCAGGTTACCCAGCTCCAACAGCTTCTTGAGCACGGCAGGGGTTTCAAAGCTGCCGTAGAACGGATCGCTCTTTTCGTCCAGGTTGTCCTGCAGCGTCTTGATCACGTGGTTCATCGTGTCCAAGCCCACCACGTCGGCCGTGCGGAAGGTGCCGCTGCTGGCGCGGCCGAGCTTCCTGCCGGTGAGGTCGTCCACCACGTCAAAGGTCAGGCCAAAGTTCTCGACCTCCTTCATCGTGGCCAGCATGCCGGCAATACCGACGCGGTTGGCGACAAAATTGGGGGTGTCGTGCGCGCGCACCACGCCTTTGCCCAGACCGCTGGTGACAAAGGCTTCGAGCTGGTCGAGCACCTCAGGGGCGGTGGTGGGGGTATCGATCAACTCCACCAGCGTCATGTAGCGCGGTGGGTTGAAGAAGTGGATGCCGCAGAAACGTGGCTTGATATTCTCAGGCAGTGCTTCGCTCAGTTTCGTGATCGACAGGCCCGAGGTGTTGGACGCCACGATGGCGTTCGGATTGACGAAAGGCGCGATCTTTTTGTACAGATCGAGCTTCCAGTCCATGCGCTCAGCGATGGCCTCAATGATGAGGTCGCAGTCGCGCAGTTGCTCCAGATGCTCTTCGTAATTGGCCTGGCCGATCAGCGCAGCATCGTCCGCCACGCCCAGCGGCGAGGGCTTGAGCTTCTTCAGGCCTTCGACGGCACGGGTGACGATGCCGTTCTTGGGGCCTTCCTTGGCCGGCAGGTCAAACAGCACCACCGGCACCTTGACGTTGACCAGGTGCGCAGCAATCTGCGCGCCCATCACGCCCGCGCCCAGCACGGCGACTTTCTTCACTTGAAATCTAGACATCGATGTTTCTCCATGGAACCCGCTCAAACCGGGCCTCCGTTGTCAGACACCCCGCGACTGGCGCCGGGCAGACCGGGTGGTTACTGGACGCGTGTCCAGGTTTGCGTACGGCCAAAGGGGCCGAAGGAGCCGCGCACTTCCAGCTTCTTGCCGCCTTCGATGGGCGTCATGCGCAGCGTGTAGTTGCGGCCGTTCTCGGGGTCGAGAATCTTGCCGCCCTCCCACACGTCCCTGCCCTCAGCCTTTTTGGCATTGCGGATGATCTCCAGGCCCAGCAGCGGCTTGTCCTTGCGGTCGTCGCTGCATTCCTTGCACAGGTCGTCGGGCTTGGCATCCTTGGCCAGGCGCTTCTCCAACGCACCATTCAGGGCGCCGGTGCCGTTGTCCTTGATACGGATTTCCGCCTTGGCCTCGCCGGTCTTGTCGTCGATGTTGCGCCACAGACCTTCGGGCGTCATCTGGGCCCACGTGGGGGCGGCAATCACTGCAAAAACAATAGCTGCTAGCGCTTTATTCATGGGCACTCCAGAGTAAAAAAGCTTGAAATCCGCAAAAATCACCGATCAGGCCAGAGCCAGATCAGTGTCCATCAGCACCTTGGCGCCAGTACGCGCGGTGCGCATCAGTGTCGCCGTTTCAGGGAACAGCTAGGCAAAGTAGAAGCGCGCCGTCTGCAGTTTGGCCTGGTAGAACGGATCGGTGTTGCCCGCGGCGATCTCGCGCAGTGCCACCTGGGCCATGCGGGCGAAGAAGTAGCCAAACACCAGGTGACCGGCCACGCGCAGGTAGTCCACAGCGGCAGCGCCCACTTCATCAGGGTTCTGCATGCCGCGGAAGCCCAGTTCAGTCGTGAACTTGGTCATCTGGTCCGCCAGGTAGGCCACCGGGTTGATGAACTCGGCCATCTTCTCGTTCACGCCTTCTTCCTGCACCAGGGCGCCCACGAGCTTGCCAAACTTCTTGAGCGTGGCGCCGTTGTTGCCCAGAATCTTGCGGCCCAGCAAATCCAAAGACTGGATGGTGTTGGTGCCTTCATAGATCATGTTGATGCGGTTGTCGCGCACAAACTGCTCCATGCCCCATTCCTTGATGTAGCCATGGCCGCCAAAGACCTGCATGCAGGCATTGGTGGCGGTGTGGCCGTTGTCGGTCAGGAAGGCCTTGGCGATGGGGGTCAACAGGGCCAGCAGTTCGCCCGCCTCCTTGCGGGCCTTTTCATCGGGATGGTTGTGCTCTTTTTCCAGCAGCATGGCGCAGAAAATCTGCAGCGCACGGCCACCTTCGGCGTAGGCCTTGGCGGTGAGCAGCATCTTGCGCACGTCGGGGTGCACGATGATGGGGTCGGCCGGCTTGTCCTTGGCCTTGGTGCCGCTCAAAGAACGCATCTGCAGGCGGTCCTTGGCGTACGCCAGGGCGTTCTGGTAAGCCACTTCGGTCAGGCCCAGCGACTGGTTGCCCACGCCCAGGCGTGCGGCGTTCATCATCACGAACATGCCCTGCATGCCCTTGTGCGGCTGCCCCACCAGGGTACCGACAGCGTCTTCCAACACCATCTGGCAGGTAGCGCTGGCCTTGATGCCCATCTTGTGCTCCAGGCCGCCGCAGTAGATACCGTTGCGCTCACCCAAAGAGCCGTCCTTGTTCACCAGAACCTTGGGCACGATGAACAGGCTCACGCCCTTGATGCCGGGAGGCGCATCAGGCAGGCGTGCCAGCACCAGGTGGATGATGTTGTCGGCCATGTCGTGCTCACCGGCGCTGATAAAAATCTTGTTGCCAGTGATCTTGTAGGTGCCGTCGGCCTGGGGCTCGGCCTTGGTGCGCATCAGGCCCAGGTCGGTGCCGCAGTGGGGCTCGGTCAGGCACATGGAGCCTGTCCACTCGCCGCTGGTCATCTTGGGCAGGTAGGTGGCCTTCTGCTCGGGCGTGCCGTGGGTCTCCAGGGCCGCGTAGGCGCCATGGGTCAGGCCGGGGTACATGGTCCAGGCCTGGTTGGCGCTGTTGAGCATTTCGTAGAACATGGTATTGACCACGAAAGGCAGGCCCTGGCCGCCAAATTCAGGGTCGCAGCCCAGTGCCGCCCAACCACCCTCGACGTATTTGGCGTAGGCTTCCTTGAAACCCTTGGGCGTGGTCACCGCGTGGGTGGCCTGGTCGATGGTGCAGCCCTCGGCATCGCCGCTGATGTTCAGCGGGAACGCCACGTCGGTTGCAAACTTGCCACCCTCTTCCAGAACGGCATTGATGGTGTCGGCATCCATGTCGGCATGCTTGGGGATTTGCTTGAGATCGTCAGCAACCTTGAACACTTCGTGCAACACAAACTGCATGTCGCGCAGGGGCGGTGTGTACGTGGGCATGGGTTTTACTCCTTGGTGGTTTGGGTGGGAACAGGGGAAACGCCCGCGTGATGCGCCTGGGCGCTGAAGCGGGCAAGGATGTTGTCAAAACCGGCCAGCGCCCGTGCGATGGAACCGGGGTTCTTCAAAAAGCGTGCCTCGTAGTGCAGCGCCAGAATGAGTCCGTGCACCTCGAAAAGCATCTGGTCCTCAACCACATCGGCGTTGAGCTCGCCCAACTCCTTGGCTTGCAGGATGGCGCGTTTCATAGCGGCATGCCAGGTCAGCACCGAATGGGCCAACGCATCGCGCACCGGACCCGTACGGTCGTCAAACTCGATGGCGCCGCTGATGTAGATGCAACCCGAATCGATCTCGATGGAGGTGCGCTTCATCCAGTTGTCGAACAAGGCGCGCAGCCGTGCCACGCCGCGCGGAGCCGACATGGCGGGAAAGAAAACTTCCTGCTCGAAGCAGTGGTGATATTCGCGGATCACCGAGACCTGGAGTTCCTCGCGCGAGCCGAAATGTGCGAACACGCCCGACTTGCTCATGCCCATCACCTCGGCCAGAGCGCCGATGGACAGGCCCTCCAAACCGATGTGCGTGGCCTGTCCCAGCGCGGCATCGATGATGGCCGCCTTGGTTTGTTGCCCTTTTTGCAAAGCGCGGGCGCCACCGCTGCGCGCACGGGTAGCGCGGGGAGCGAGGGACGCCGGACTGGAAGAAGGGATTGCGGACATGGGGCTCACAAAAACGAACGATCGTTCTATTTTGCAGCAATTTCACTGCAGTGCCCAGTCCGGTGTCAAAAATAGAGAGCCGCCCCCAAACTGGCGGGACGCGCTTCATTCTGTTTCCAAATCATTCATGTCTAGGCGCGAAGCCGCAGACAGTGCTGTAGCACGGCAAGGCGAAGCAACAACGACACGGATGGTTTAGAAATGGAATCAGAGCATCAGCGCCAAGCTGGCTTCCAGGTGCTCCGTCGGCAGACGACGCAGGCCCGAGCGAGCAAACCGCTGCAACCGGCCCTGAACAAAGGCCGACAGCACGCTGGCGGCCACCTGCGCATCCACGCTGGGCGTGGCCGACCCCGCCGCACCGGCGGCCGAGCGCAGGCACTGGCGCAGGCTGGACTCGATGCGATCGAAAAACTGGTTCATGCGGACTTGCAGACGCTCGTGCTCCAGCACCAGGGCATCGCCCACCATCACGCGTACCAGACCTGGGTTGCGCTCACCAAACTGCAGCACCAAGGCCACCACGCGCTGGGCTTGGCGGGCACCTTCTTCAGGCGGAACACCGTCCTGGGAATCACGCTCCAGAATCTGCGCCATGCGGGTGAACACAGCCTGTTCGATGAACTCGATCAGCGCTTCGAACATTTGCGCCTTGCTGGCAAAGTGGCGGTATAGCGCTGCCTCGCTGACCCCCAGGCGCGACGCCAGCGCGGCCGTGGTGATGCGCTCGGTCCCGGGCTGTTCGAGCATCGCTGCCAGTGCTTGCAGAATCTGTTCGCGCCGCTCACCGGGCCGTGCGCGCTTGCGCTCGGTGGGGGCCGGAGTGGGTGGAGAAGGGGACGCGGACTCTGTCATAGGGGCAAGATGTATGCAATTGATTCTCGCACAGCCCCTCCCCCCCTTTCAGGCGATGTTTCAGGCGGGGAACACCAGCACCACCCACAAGCCGCGGCCATTGCCGCCATCTGCCAGCGTGAGCAGGGCCCCGTGGGCGCGGGCGATCTCATCGGCAATGGGCAGACCCAGGCCGGTACCTTCGCCCACGGTGCCCGGCACCCGGTAAAAACGCTCCAGTACCCGTGCGCGCTCGGCAGGCGACACGCCAGCGCCGTCGTCTTCTACCTGCAAGGTGGCGCACACGCTTCCCTGCGGCCCCGGCTGCGTGCCACAACGAATGGTGACACTGCCCCCGGTCGGCGTGTACTTGATGGCGTTGTCCACCAGGTTTGACAGCAGTTCGCGCAGCAGCCAGCCATGCCCCATCACATGGGCAGGTTGGGCCTCCAGCCCCAGGTCGATGCCTTTGCCGGTGGCCGCGTCAAGAAACATCTCCAGCATGGTCTCGCACAGATCCTGCAAATCCACCCGCTGCATGGTCTGGCCATCAAGGCTACGTGCATCAGCCCGCGAGAGCGCCAGCAACTGGTGCGCCAGTTGCGAGGTGCGGCGGGTGGCATCGCGCAGCTTCTCAATCTCTGATGCTCCTAATGTAATAGCTGATACCGCTTGCCCGTATTGCCCTGGAGGCCTATTTGACCTTGAACCTGCCGCTCCATCCACTGTTTTCACTCCGGAGCGCGCCAGCATGGCCCAGGCTTCAACCTGGGCCTGCAGGCCTGCCAGCGGGGTGCGCAACTGGTGCGCGGCATCGGCCACGAAGCGGCGTTGACTCTCGGCCTGCGCATTCACCATGGTGAACAGGCGGTTGAGCGAGTGCACCAGCGGGCGCACCTCGGACGGTGACGCCGCCTCGTCGATGGCGCTCAGGTCGCGCGGCGAGCGCCGCTCCACAGCAGCTGCAAGATCGACCAGCGGCTTAAACGCCCGGCGCACCGCCCAATGGATGGCCAGCGCCGCCGCTGCCACCAGTACCAGGTTGGGCAGCAGCACCCGCAGCAGCAGGTGCTGCGCCCATTGCTGGCGCGGGTCGGTGCCATCGGCCAGGGCGACCACCAACTCGCCCGCCCCCGTGCGCCCCCGCTGCACAGCCACCCGGTAGGTGACGCCGCTGAACTCCACGCTGTGGAACTCCGGCTCCAGCGTGGCCGGCACCGCGCCGTGCACCCATTCATCGCCCAGCAGCAGACGACCCGAGAGATCGCGCACGCTGTAGCTGGTGTAGTTGCTGTGGCGCAAGAAGTCCTCTACGGGCGGGGCCAGCAGCCAGACCGGGACGTCCCCCTCGTCGGCCCCGCGCGCCAGCACCGAGTCGGCCAGCGCCGGCAGCAGGCGCAGCAGGCGCTGGTCGTGGCGCGAGGCGGCCTCGTCGGCGGAACGGTAATCCATCCAGGCACCCAGCAGCGCCAGCACGCACAGGGGCAGCACCAGCAGCAACAGCAGCCGGTTACGCAGGTCCGAGGTCATCGCCCGCAGGCGGGGGCGCAACAGGCTCATGCCCTGTCCGTTTCCACCAGCCGTGCGCGCGTGCGGGCCATGTCGTCCTGCGCAGCCGCGCGGCTCAGGAGCCCAGCAGTTCCAGCCGGTAGCCAAACCCCCGGATGGAACGCAGGCCCACGCCATGGGGTTCGAGCTTGCCGCGCAGGCGCGAGACGTACACCTCGACCGCGTTGGGGGTGATCTCCTTGTCCCATCCGGTCAGGGCCTGCAGCAGCTTGTCTTTGCTGGCGGGCTTGGGTGCGTGAATCATCAGGTATTCGAGCACCGTCCATTCGCGCGGTCCCAGGTCGATGGGCACCAGGGCAGCGTCCGCTGCAGCGCGGATGCCTACCTGTCGGTTGGCGGTGTCCAGCTCTAGCGGCCCAAAGCCCAACACGGCCGTGGTGGCCGCCTGCGAGCGCCGCAGCAGCGCCCGCAACCGGGCCAGCAGCTCGGGCAGCTCGAACGGCTTGACCATATAGTCGTCCGCGCCCAGGTCCAACCCCTGCACGCGGTCCTGCAGCGCGTCGCGCGCCGTCAGGATCAGCACCGGCATGTCGCGACTGGCCATGTCGGGGCGCCGCAGACGGCGTGTGAGTTCAAGCCCGTCGATACCCGGCAGGCCGATATCGACCACGGCGACATCAAAGGTCTCGCGCTGCAGAACCTCCTCGGCCCGCTCACCGCTGCCCACCCAGTCCACCGCATACCCGGCATCCGACAGCCCCAGCTTGATTCCGCTGGCGACCATGATGTCATCCTCAACCAGAAGCAGGCGCATGGTTCATCCTCGGCGATTAATGGGGCGCATTGATGCGGCCCATGCAAAAAGCGCAGCGCTTGCGTTGGGCGCTGCCCAAGCCAGCGACCGCCGCGCAAGGGCCGCCAAGCCGCGTATGCGGCGCTTTGCTTGCGTGCGCTGGCGGCGACCACCCTCCGCATTGCGCAGCAATGCAAGAGAGGGGGGAAGGCGCGAAGCGACTCAGGGGGGCGTTCATTAGTGACTACGGATCATGGTGCCGTAGGCCTGATCCGTCAGGATTTCCAGCAACATGGCGTGCGGCACACGGCCGTCAATGATGTGCACCGCGTTCACGCCGGCCTTGGCGGCGTCCAGCGCTCCGGCAATCTTGGGCAGCATGCCGCCGCTGATGGTGCCGTCGGCAAACAGCTCGTCGATGCGGCGCGCGGTCAGGTCGGTCAGCAAGTTGCCTTCCTTGTCCAGCACGCCCGGGGTGTTGGTCAGTAGCATCAGCTTTTCGGCGCGCAGCACCTCGGCCAGCTTGCTGGCCACCACGTCGGCGTTGATGTTGTAGCTCTCGTTGTTTTCGCCAAAGCCGATGGGGCTGACGACCGGGATGAAGGCATCGTCCTGCAAGGCCTTGACCACACTGGGGTCGATGGACAGGATGTCGCCCACCTGGCCCACGTCGTGTTCGATCTCCGGATTCTTGTTGTCCAGCATCTTGAGCTTGCGTGCACGGATCATGCCGCCGTCGCGCCCCGTCAGGCCCACGGCCTTGCCCCCGGCCTGGTTGATCAACCCTACGATATCTTGCTGCACCTCACCGGCCAGCACCCATTCGACCACCTCCATGGTCTCGGCATCGGTCACGCGCATGCCCTGGATGAACTCACCCTTCTTGCCCAGGCGTTTGAGGGCGGCTTCAATCTGCGGTCCACCGCCGTGCACCACCACTGGGTTCATGCCGACCAGTTTGAGCAGCACAACATCCTCGGCAAAATCCTGCTGCAGGGCCGGGTCGGTCATGGCATTGCCGCCGTATTTGATGACGATGGTTTTGCCGTGAAATTTGCGGATATAGGGCAGCGCCTGGGCCAGGATTTCGGCTTTGTCGCGCGGAGCAATCGAGAGAAGGGTGTCGGTCATGGCACAGGGGCGTGAGCAGTAATGCGCAAATTGTGCCGCATTCGCCCGCTGAACCGCCGACAACACTCAGGCCTTGGGCAGGCCCAGGGCATACGCCAACACAATCAACCCCAGCACCAGCACCAGCCAGCCCGCAATCAGCCAGCGCCAGAGCGCCGGTGCCTCGCGCAGCTCCAGAAACTCCAGCGCCACCAGCATGCCCTTGACGAAGGCCAACCCCAGCACCACCAACGCCACGGCCAGGCTGCTCGCCGATGACCCGCTCTCACCCATCCAGAAAGTCACCCCGGTGATCACCAGCAGCAGCAGCCAAGCGCGGTTCAGTCGTGATTCATGCATGTTCAGCCCCTTTCAGCGCAGCACGTAGACCAGCGGGAACAGCACGATCCACAGCAGATCGACCATGTGCCAGA
>JAUYGP010000183.1 GCA_030690515.1 Giesbergeria sp. | reverse complement strand
ACTTGTACCCACCGCCTCCTGACACCATGACCTACGACAGCACCCTGCCCTACCCCCGCGACCTCATCGGTTATGGCAACCGCCCGCCCCACGCGCAATGGCCCGGTGGCGCGCGCATCGCCGTGCAGTTCGTGCTGAACTATGAGGAAGGCGGCGAAAACGCCGTGCTGCATGGCGACGCGGGCTCGGAGCAATTTCTGTCGGAAATGTTCAACCCCGCCAGCTATCCCGCGCGGCACATGAGCATGGAGGGCATTTACGAATACGGCGCGCGCGCCGGGGTGTGGCGCATCCTGCGCGAGTTTGAAAAGCGCGGGCTGCCGCTCACGGTGTTTGGTGTATCCACCGCCCTGCAGCGCCACCCCGATCTGACGCAGGCCTTTGTGGCACTGGGCCACGAGATCGCCTGCCATGGCCTCAAGTGGATCCACTACCAGCACATCCCCGAGGACGTCGAGCGCGCCCACATGCAAGAAGCCATGGCCATCATCGAGCGCCTGACCGGCGAACGTGCCCTGGGCTGGTACACCGGCCGCGACAGCCCCAACACCCACCGCCTGGTGGCTGACTTTGGCGGCTTTGAATACGACAGCGACTATTACGGCGACGACCTGCCCTTCTGGATGAAGGTGCAAAAGACCGACGGCACCGCCGTGCCCCAACTGATCGTGCCCTATACGCTGGACTGCAACGACATGCGGTTTGCGCTGCCCCAGGGCTATTCCTACGCCGACCCGTTCTTCCAGTACCTCAAGGACACGTTCGACGTTCTCTACGCCGAAGGCGACCCGGCCGGTGACGACGCCCCCAAGATGATGAGCATCGGCATGCACTGCCGCCTGCTGGGCAAGCCTGGCCGCATCACGGCGCTGCAGCGTTTTCTGGACCACATCGAACAGCACGACCACGTCTGGGTGGCGCGGCGCATCGACATTGCGCGCCACTGGAAGGCAACCCACCCCTACCCCACCGATAAGGCCTGACCCATGGCACTCACCCTCGACCAACTCAACGCTGCCAGCGCCAACCAGGCCCTGCAATGGCTCGACGGCATCTACGAGCATTCGCCCTGGATTGCCGAAACTGCACTGCGCGAGCGGCCGTTTCGTTCGCTGGCGCACCTCAAGCACACCCTGGCGCATGCCGTGCGCACCGCCAGCAGCGAGGCACAGCGCACCCTCATCCGCGCCCACCCCGAACTGGCAGGCAAGGCCATGGTGGACCAAAGCCTCACCGCCGAATCCACCAACGAGCAAAACAAGGCGGGCCTGACGCAATGCACCCCGGCAGAATTTGCGCAGCTGCAGCAGCTCAATGCCGACTACAACGCCCGCTTTGGGTTCCCGTTCATCCTGGCGGTGCGCGGCCCACGGGGCACGGGGCTGAGCAAGCAGCAGATCATCGACACCTTTGCGCGGCGCCTGGACAACCACCCCGACTTTGAACAGGCCGAAGCGCTGCGCAACATCCACCGCATTGCCGAGATCCGCCTGAACGACAAGTTCGGCGCCGAACCGCTGCTGGGCAGCGATGTGTGGGACTGGCATGAAAAGCTGGCCGAACATTCCGACCCCGGCTATGCCGAAAAAGGCCAGCTCACCGTCACCTATCTCACCGACGCACACCGCGCCTGCGCTCAAGCGCTCAGCCACTGGATGCGCGACTGTGGCTTCGACAAGGTCGAGATCGACGCCGTGGGCAACGTGGTGGGCCGCTATCACCCGGCCACCGAAGGCGCGCGCTACCTTCTCACCGGCTCGCATTACGACACGGTGCGCAATGGCGGAAAGTACGACGGGCGCCTGGGCATCTTCGTACCCATGGCCTGCGTGCGCGAACTGCACCGCGTCGGCCAGCGCCTGCCGTTCGGCATTGAAGTGGTGGCCTTTGCCGAGGAAGAAGGCCAGCGCTACAAGGCCACCTTCCTGGGATCGGGCGCGCTGATCGGCGACTTCAATCCCGCCTGGCTCGACCAGAAGGATGCCGACGGCGTCACCCTGCGCGCCGCCATGCAGCACGCCGGCCTGTGTATCGACGACATTCCCCGGCTGCAGCGCGACCCCGCGCAGTACCTGGGCTTCATTGAGGTGCACATCGAACAGGGCCCCGTGCTCAACGGGCTGGACCTGCCCCTGGGTGTGGTCACCTCCATCAACGGCAGCGTGCGCTATGTGGGCGAGGTGACCGGCATGGCCAGCCACGCCGGAACCACCCCCATGGACAGCCGCCGCGATGCCGCCATGGCCGTGGCCGAACTGGCGCTGTACCTGGAGCAGCGCGCCGCGCAGGACGGCGATTCGGTCGGCACCATCGGCCAGTGGAATGTGCCGGGCGGCTCCATCAACGTGGTACCCGGGCGCTGCCAGTTTTCGCTGGACCTGCGCGCACCCACCGATGCCCAGCGCGACGCGCTGGACCGCGATGTGCTGGCGCAGCTGCACCAGATCACCGCGCGGCGCGGCCTGCGGCTCACGCTGGAAGAAACCATGCGCGCAGCCGCCGCACCCAGCGCACCGGCCTGGCAGCAGCGCTGGGAGAACGCCGTCAACGTCCTGGGCGTGCCGCTGCTGCGCATGCCCAGCGGCGCCGGCCACGACGCCATGAAGCTGCACGAGGTGATGCCCCAGGCCATGCTGTTCGTGCGGGGCGAGAACGCAGGCATCAGCCACAACCCGCTCGAATCCACCACCCACAACGACATGCAGCTGGCCGTGGAGGCCTTCAGCCATGTCCTGCATCAGCTCGCCAAGGAATCCGCATGACCGCCGACTACACCGCCCTGGACCACTGGATCGACCAGCATTTCGACGAGGAGGTGCGCTTTCTGCAGGCCCTGGTCCGCGTGCCCACCGATACCCCGCCCGGCAACAACGCACCGCATGCCCAGCGCACCACCGCGCTGCTGAAAGACTTTGGCTTTGAGGCTGAGCAGCACCCCGTGCCTGCCGCCGATGTGCAGGCCTACGGCATGGAGTCCATCACCAACCTGATCGTGCGCCGCCCCTATGGCCCACCCGGCGCGGGCCGCACCATTGCCCTCAATGCCCACGGTGATGTGGTGCCCCCGGGCGAGGGCTGGACGCACGACCCCTACGGGGCCGAAGTGGTGGACGGCGCCATGTACGGCCGCGCCACCGCCGTGAGCAAGAGCGACTTTGCTAGCTTCACCTTCGCCGTGCGGGCGCTGGAGGCCGTGGCCCGGCCCACGCAGGGTGCGGTGGAGCTGCACTTCACCTACGACGAAGAGTTTGGCGGCGAACTGGGGCCCGGCTGGCTACTCAAGCAGGGGCTGACAAAACCCGACCTGCTGATTGCCGCAGGCTTCAGCCACGAGGTCGTCACCGCCCACAACGGCTGCCTGCAGATGGAAGTAACCGTGCACGGCAAGATGGCCCACGCCGCCGTGCCACACACCGGCGTGGATGCATTGCAAGGCGCGGTGCACATCCTCAACGCGCTGTACGCACTCAACGCGCAGTACCAGCAAGTGACATCCAACGTGGCGGGCATTACCCACCCCTACCTCAACGTGGGCCGGATCGAAGGTGGCACCAACACCAACGTGGTGCCCGGCAAGGTGGTGTTCAAACTCGACCGCCGCATGATCCCCGAGGAAAACCCCGCCGAGGTGGAAGCGAGCATCCGCCACACCATCGCGCAGGCGGCAGGCGAGCGCCCCGGCATCACGGCAGACATCAAACGCCTGCTGCTGGCCCGCGCCATGACGCCGCTGCCCGGCAACCAGCCCCTGGTGGATGCGATCCAGAAACATGCCCAGGCTTTGCTGGGCGAGCCCGTGCCCTCCGTGGGCACGCCGCTCTACACCGACGTGCGCCTGTACGTCGAGCGCGGCATCCCTGGCGTGATCTACGGCGCGGGTCCGCGCACGGTGCTCGAATCCCACGCCAAGCGGGCCGACGAACGCCTGCAGCTCGAAGACCTGCGCTGTGCCACCAAAGT
>JAUYGP010000398.1 GCA_030690515.1 Giesbergeria sp. | reverse complement strand
AATTCACCAACCAGTTGCGGGAGCAGGGGGTGGAGATGATCGATGCGCTGATCAAAGCGTCGGCCCAGCGCCTGCGCCCCATTTTGATGACCACCGGAGCCATGGTGCTGGGGGCCATTCCACTGGCGCTGGCCACCGGCGCTGGGGCCGAAAGCCGGATGCAGATCGGCTGGGTGATTGTGGGCGGCATGAGCCTGGGGACGGTGCTCACCCTGTTCGTGGTGCCCACCATGTATTCGCTGCTGGCGCGCAAGTCCGTGCCCGGCGCCCGCACCAGCGTGGCGCAAGAATCCGCGGAGCAAGGCGGAACGCCATCCCATTGATGCCGTGTTGCGTGCTATATAAATAATAGCTTTTAGCGCTTTCCTGTATTGCGCTAGATGCCTTTTTTAACCTTATTCCTGGTAGCGCTGGAGAACATAGTCACCGGGCGCATCGCACAGCGCGCTACGGGCGCTGATGGGCTGGGCCTTCTGCGGGGCCGACGAGTGGGCCGCTAGCCAGCCCTGCCAGGCGGACCACCAGGATCCCTCAGACTGGGGCGCGCTGGCGGCCCAGGTATCGGGCTCCACCCAGGTGCCTTGCGCCGGGCGGGTGTCCATCTGGTAGCTGCGGCGGGCGTGGCCGGGCTCGGAGAGGATGCCGGCGTTGTGTCCGCCGCTGGTCAGTACAAAGGTGATTTCGGCGTCGCACAGGTGGTGCAGCTTGTAGACCGAACGCCAGGGTGACACATGGTCCCGCTGGGTGCCCACCATAAACACGGGCAGCCGGATATCTCCCAACGACACTGCACGCCCCTCCACGCGGTAGCTGTGGGCTGCCAGCGCGTTGTTCAGGTACAGCGCCACCAGGTATTCGTGGTGCATGCGGGCTGGCATGCGCGTGGTGTCGGCGTTCCAGGCCATCAGGTCGTTGGGCTGGTCGCGCTCGCCCAGCAGGTATTCGCGCATGCGCCGCGCCCACACCAGGTCGCGCGAGTGCAAAAACTCGAACGATCCCGCCATCTGCTTGCCCGACAGGTAACCCTGGCCGCGCGTGATGTGGTCCAGCAGGGCGATCTGGCCTTCGTCGATGAACAGGCCCAACTCGCCCGGCTCGGAAAAATCGGTCTGCGCCGCCAGTAGCGTGAGCGACTGCAGGGGCGGGAGTTTTTCCTGGCCCTGCACGCCGCCCTTGCGGGCCATCGCAGCAGCGGCAATGGCCAGCAGCGTGCCGCCCAGGCAGTAGCCCATGGCGTGCACCGGCGTGTTCTTGGCGCTTTGCGCGCCGACGGCCTCCAGCGCATCGAACACGCCCAGGCGCAGGTAATCCTCCATGCAAAGCTCTGCATCCGCAGCGTCGGGGTTGCGCCATGACAGCATGTAGACGGTATGGCCCTGGCCCACCAGATAGCGCACCAGCGAGTTGTGGGGCGAGAGATCGAGGATGTAGAACTTCATGATCCACGAGGGCACGATCAGTATCGGCTCGGGGTGGACCTGCGGGGTTTGCGGTGCGTAGCGGATCAGCTCGATCAGCGCATTGCGGTACACCACCTTGCCCGGCGTCACGGCCACATCGTGGCCTACGCGAAAGCGCTCCACCTGTTCGGCTTCGCCCGGTGTGGGCACCCCCGTGGCATCTGCCAGCCAATGCTGCAACCCCTTGCGCAGGTGCGCACCGCCTGATTCGAGCACGTCGCGCTGCACCACGGGGTTGGTGGCAGGCCTGTTGGCAGGGGAGAGCATATCTAGCCACTGCCGCGCAAAGAACTGGGTCAGGTCAGCGTGGTGCGCCGTCATCCCAGGCACCTGGGCCGCTTCGCGCCAGAACGCCTCGGTGTTGTGAAAACCGGCGCGCATCTGGCTGAAGGGCCATTGGGACCAGGCGGGGTTTCGAAAGCGCGGGTCGTCGTCGGGCAGGGCCGTTTCATCGGTGGCGTCAGACACGGCTTGGCGCAGGGTGTCGCCCGTCAGCCGCGCGGCCAGTGCAGCCAGTTCCAGTTGGCGGCCCGGCGACAGCGCCAGGTGCCAGGCCCAGTCCGCAGTGGCCAGGCCCAGCGATACCGGTGACAGCCCGCCTGTGAGGGGCGCGATGGCGGCCTGCGTCAGCCGGTCGAGTTTTTGGGTGGCGGTTTCCGTGGCAGGCGCAGCGTCCTGGCCGGGGAGGGGGGGCGTGGGAGTCGTGCGTTTAGCCATGGTGTGTCGTGATGGGTTGAGTCCTGTCTCCATGATAGGCCGTGGCCCCCGGCGAGGCCATGGTGTGGCCCCTCCATTCATGCGATATGTGACTTGCCGCAAGGGGTGCGGGGTCGGGGCTTCTATGATGACCCTATTGTTGTTGCGCAAGGAGAGCCCATGAATCCGCTCACCAAGATGGCCCTGGGCCTGATCGGGCAGTTGCGCCCCGAGGCCCCCACGGGCGATGGCACGCCGGTGGTGGTGCTGCCGCCACCCGACAGGGCGGGCGGCGTGCCGCTCATGCAGGCGCTGGCACGGCGCCAGTCGGCACGCACCTTTGCCCCGGCTGCGCTGCCGACGCAGGTCCTCTCGGATGTGCTGTGGGCGGCCGCCGGTATCAACCGTGCCGACCATGCCGGTCGCACCGCCCCCAGCGCCATGAACGCCCAGGAGGTCGATGTCTATGTCGCCCTGCCCGAAGGCCTGTACCGCTACGACCCCGTGGCCCATGCCCTGCAGCGCGTGGTGGCGGCCGACGTGCGGCGCGTGACGGGCTACCAGGACTTTGTGGACACTGCGCCGCTCGACCTGATTTATGTCGCCGACCACACGCGCATGAAGCTCATACCGGCGGCGCAGCGCGAATCCTATGCCTCGGCGGCGGCCGGTGCCATGGCGCAAAACGTTTACCTGTATTGCGCAAGCGCGGGTCTCTCCACCGTGATCCGCGCCTGGATCGACCGCCAGGCGCTGGCCCAGGCCATGTCCCTAGGCACCGACCAACAGATATTGCTGTCGCAGACCGTGGGGGCCAGCGCGCCATGAGCGCCGTATTCGATCTGCTGCGGCTGTCCACCGTGTCGCTCGACGTGGCGGCGGCCCACCGGGGCACGGCCCAGGGCATTGCCCAGCGGCAGCAGCGGCGCCTGGCGCAGCTGCTTGACGTGGCGCTGCGCGACTCGCGCCTGTACCAGGAACTGCTACCCCCGGGCTGCAGCGCGCGCACGCCACTGCAGCACCTGCCCGTGGTCACGCGCGGCCAGCTCATGGAGCGCTTTGACGACTGGGTGACCGACCCGCGGCTTCAGCTCGACGAACTGCGTGCCTTGACCGCCGACCCCGAGCGCATTGCCGAACCCTGGCTGGGCCGCTACATGGTGTGGGAAAGCTCGGGCACCACCGGCCAGCCCGGCATGTTTGTGCAGGACGCGCAGGCCATGGCCGTGTACGACGCGCTGGAAGCCCTGCGCCGCAGCGCACCGCGCCCGTTGGCGCACTGGATGGACCCGTTGCAACTGGCCGAGCGCCATGCCTTTGTGGGCGCCACGGGCGGGCATTTCGCCAGCCTGGTCTCGCTGCGGCGCCTGTGCGGCATCAACCCCTGGCTGGCTGCCAGCACGCGCAGCTTTTCCATCCAGGTGCCCACGGCCGAGCTGGTGCAGTCCCTCAACGACTTTGCACCCAGCGTGCTCATCACCTACCCGACCGTGGCCGCCTTGCTGGCCGATGAGGCGTGCGCAGGCCGTCTGCGCATTGCCCCGCGCGAGGTCTGGACCGGCGGCGAAACCCTGGGCCCCGCCGTGCGCACCCATATCGAGCGCAGCCTGGGCTGTGCGCTGCGCAACAGCTATGGGGCCTCCGAGTTCCTGGCCATGGGCTGGGAGTGCCCGCATGGCCACATGCACCTCAATGCCGACTGGGTGATCCTGGAGCCCGTGGACGAACGCTACCGGCCCGTGCCACCGGGCGAGCCGCCTTACGCCGTGCTGCTGACCAACCTGGCCAATGCGGTGCAACCCCTGATCCGCTACGAACTGGGCGACCATGTCACCGTGCACGCCGAGCCGTGCACCTGCGGTTCGCCCCTGCCCGTGATCACGGTGCGTGGCCGCCAGGACGACCCGCTGCACATGGCGGGGCGGGACGGCGGCACCGTGACGCTGCTGCCGCTCGCGCTGACCGCCGTGCTGGAAGACGATGCAGGGGTGTTCGACTTTCACTTGCGCCAGATGGACGACCACAGCCTGGCGCTGCGCCTGCCCCTGCACGGAGAGGAGGGTCGCGCCGCCATGGCCCGCTGCCGCGCCGCTCTTAAAGCCTTTGCGGTGGCTCAAGGGCTGGCGCCTTTGCGCATCAAGGCCGAACTGGGCCAACCGGTGCCGCGTGGGCGCAGCGGCAAGGCCTGCCGCATCGTGGCCTGCGTGGCCCCCAGCAACCCTTGAGCAGGTTCTAAAACGCGCGCGCCAATGCGCCCGTCAGATTCTCCAGGGCGGCCGGGTTCAGCACCGTCCAGTGCCGCCGTTCACCCTGCACCCAGCGGCGTGACTGCCATTCCGACAGCAGACGGCTGAGGGTTTCCGCACGAATGCCCAGGTGGGCGGCTACCTGCCGTTGGGTGCCCGGCAGCTCCAGCCGGGTGCCCTGGTCGGCCGACAGGCGCAGCAGGCAGGCGGCCAGCCTTTGCGGCGCACTGCTGACCGTGAGCCATTCCACCTCATTGATGTAGTGGTAGAGCCTGCGGCTCAGGTCTTGCAGCAGGCACAAACCCAGGGCAGAGTGGGTTTCGCAGGCGCGCTGCAGGGCGCAGCGGCACAGGCGCCAGGCGGCGGTGGCGCCCACGCTGCGCGCCTGCATGGGGTAGCGCCCATGGGCCATGAACATGGCCGCCTCGGCCACGCACTGGCCCGGCCCAAAGCGGTGAAACACCCGCTCATCGCCATCGCAGCCAAAGCGCACCACCTCCACGTGGCCCTGCACCACCAGAAACCAGTGGCGGGCGGTGTCGCCCTCATGGAAAACCACCTCGCCCGCGTGGAATGAATGCAAATCGGCCTGCAGGCACATGGCCTGCAGCACCTCCGCCGGAAGGCCCTGGAACAGGGGGTGCGCAGCCAGAACAGACTGTGGCGTGGCGGGAGAAACGTTGATAAATGTCATTGCCGGATACCGATGGTTTCACGGATGATATTGCAAATGCGAATGACTCCCAATAAGTTTTGTATGAATCATCACACCCACCGTTTCCCCTTGCGGGCTACCGCCAGCGCTGTGATGGTCGCCGCGCTCGGCACGGCCGCTCTGGCGCAAGAGGGCACGGCGCTGCCGTCTGTCACCGTGCAGTCCACCCGCGCCAGCGCCACGCTGCCCCTGCGCAGCACCGTGCAGGCCGAACGCGAAAAACTGGACAAAGTGCCCGGTGGCACCAACCTGGCCGAGCCGCAAAAAGAAGCACGCCTGGCCACGCTGCGCGACGCGCTGGACTACCAACCTGGCATCGTGCTGCAGGACTTTTTTGGCGGCACCGACCAGCCGCGCCTGGGCATTCGCGGCTCGGGCATCCAGAGCAACCCGGTGAATCGGGGCGTGCTGCTGCTGCAGGACGGCTTGCCGCTCAACGAGGCCGATGGCTCCTTCATCATCGGCCTGATCGAGCCGC
>JAUYGP010000181.1 GCA_030690515.1 Giesbergeria sp. | reverse complement strand
AAGCGTCATGGCGCCGGTCACTGTATCCGAAGTAACAATGTTGATATTAGTAAAGTCAGCAAAAACAGCCAGAAGTGAGCGGAGCTCAATACTCTGGAAGTTCAGTGAGAGCTTTTCATTGCTGTAGCCAGGTCCTTGGCTCAGCTTGTTGAGATCCACCTTCTTCTGACGCACCTCAACAACAAACTGGTTATCGCTCTGGTAAGCACTGTGCTCCCATTCCCCGACGGGGTCGATCACCATGCGTACGTGATCTCCTTGCTCGGTAGTCGTTACCGTCTGCACCGGTGTTCCAAAATCGGCAACGTCCAGGCGACGGCGCAACCCTTCGGGCAGCGAGGATCGGGTGAAATCGATCGTCAGCCCCTTCCCCATTTGCCGTAAGTCGACCCCGACCTGGCTGCTGGCTAAGCCCACGATGATTCGACCAGAGCCATCAGGGCCACGGCGAAAGTCCACGTCTTTGATGGGCAAAATATCGGTGGTACTGCCCTCAGCAAATACTGCGGAAGGTTTTGGTTGACTGGCCGCCGACACAGATGAGGAAACCGGATCTAGCTGAACCAATAGAGCCTTTCCCTGGATCTCGGCTCGGTAGGAAGTTGCCTGCTTGAGGTTGAGCACGACACGTGATCGGCCACCGGCCTGCACCACATTGACTGAGTTCAAATTTCCTTGATTGATTTCCACCAGAGAACGCCCCATGGCATTACTGGCGCCAGGAAAGTCGAGTGCAATCCGAGCTGGAGACTGGGTGGTGAAACCCGTCGGAACAGCACCCAGAGGCTCGGACATTTCAATCCGAACAACTTCAGCACCCGCTTGCATGCTGCCCGTCACGGACTCAATAGCCCCCTCAGCCCAGGCGATCGACGCCATGAAAGTGGCAACGGCCACAATTGCTGCACGATTGATAATTTTCATGGTCTTTTGCTTCATTTCTTCGCCTCCTCCTGCAGTTCCAGCGATGTGGCGCGCTCTATCCAGTCACCCGTGGCGTCCTGCACAATTTCGCGAAGCTGGATGGCTGTTTCCGTAATGGCAGTAATCCGCCCATAGTTCTGTCCAAGGTAGTTACCCACCTGCACTTGGTACAAAAGATTGTCTACCTTGAGCAAAGCGGTCGGCTTGCTCGCCTTATTCAGGCTTCCCACCATAGCCATAGTATCCAGAGGAAAGACCTCCAAAGGCTCTTTTCGGCGCGCCATCTCCGGCGCAATCAGCGCGGCATTGGATGCCACCTGCGCAGACTCGCGACGCAAAGCCTGGGTCAGCTTAAGTGGGTTAAAGGGTTCCATTCCCACGTCGGCGGTATAAGACTGCGGATTAAATTGCTTGGGTTCCTCGATGGGTGTCACACGAGGCCTAGCCTGCGCCCTTTCGGTAGCCATCCACTGACGAAGCTCATCCTCGCCCGAGGAACCGCAACCCACCAATGTGCCAATACTCAGTGTCACGAAAATAATGGGCAGGAATTTCATTTATTTACTCCTGCGTTCGCGCTGCGCTGCGCCTGCACTTCTTCCGGATCGAGATAACGGAAGGTGCGTGCCGTCGCATCCATGGTCAGGTTGCCACTCCATTTATCCTTATCTTTTGTCGGCACACCAATGGAAATGTCGTTCAACGTCACAATGCGTGAAAGATTGGCAATATCGGCGGCAAAAGCTCCCATGTCATGGTATTTCCCGGTGACCCGCACTGCAATCGGCAACTCTGCGTAATACTCCCGCACGACAATTTGCCCAGGCCGGAACAGCTCAAACTGCAAGCTGCGCCCCAAACCAGCCTGGTTGATGTCGGACAGAAGTGCCGCCATTTCAGCCTTGCTGGGCAGTTGCTTTTCCAATTGGATCACGTACTGTTGCACCTGCTCGCGCTGCTTCTTTAAAAGGTCAAGACTGACTGCTTTTTGCAGCTTCTTCTGGTAGTCCTGTCGCAAGGTCTGCTCGGTCGTGCGTTCGGCCTCCAACTCCACCTCATAGTCTGTGAGTTTGACAAACCACAATGCGACTGCTACGCCTACCGCCAAGAAAATGCACAGTAAATAGCGCGGCAAAGGAGGCCAGAGCGAGGGATCTTTGGTGTCCAGGTTCTTGAACTGGCGCGCCAATTGCTCCTGCAACTGCGCCATATCGATATTAGAAGCTTGTTTCTTTGCCATAGCTTATTTCCCCGCCACACTCGCGGCTTCCATGGCCTTTTGCGCCTCACTGGAACGCATTAACTGAAAGCGCAGATTAAAGGCGGAAACGCGGCGCTGGTCGCGCGGCGTCAATGCCACATTGGCTGCCACGATTTCCACGAGTTCTGGCTTGGAAAGCCAAGGCGTATTGTTGGAAAGATTACGCAGCATTTCAGAGACGCGCTCGTTTGACTGCGCCATACCCTGCATCGCCACGGTCTGATCCGTCTGCTTGAGCGTTGTGATATACACGCCATCGGGTAGTTGCTGCACCAACTCACTGAGCAAGTGCACCGGTAGATTGCGATCCGACTGCAAATCTTCCACAGCCTTCTGACGCGCCCGCAGAGCAGCAATCTCTTCTTCAATGGTGGCGATTTCCTTGATCTGGCCTTCCAGAATTTTGATTTCACTCTGAAGAAACTGATTCTTGCCTTGCTGTTCCTCGATTTGCATCTGGAACCACCAATAAATAGCCCCGGCGATCACAAGACCGACCAGAACCGACGCAAGCATCGTTGCCTGGAACGCCTCGCGCCGACGCTTGCGTGCAGCCTCCCGATGTGGGAGCAGGTTGATGAGAATCACTGCAGGAACCTCCGCATCGCAAGTCCGCATGAGGTGAGATAAGACGGTGCTTCACGGACCATTTTTTTCATGCGGACTGAACTTCCGATCTCCATGCCGTCAAAGGGATTGACGACGCTGCATGGGAATCCCGTGTGCTGGGTGACCGCCTCGGTTAAACCCGGCAAGGGCGCTGATCCACCGGCAAGCATGATGTGATCGACCCGATTGTGGGGCGTACTTGTGAAGAAAAACTGCAGTGCACGGCCAATTTCCTGCGAAAGACTATCCACAAAGGGACGCAAGACCGCAGCTGAGTAATCGTCAGGCAAATCGCCATTACGCTTCTTGCTTTCCGCTTCTTCCGCCGAAAAACCATACTGCCGCACGATGAGCTGGGATAGCTGCGCACCGCCAAAGGCCTGGTCTCGGTCGTACAGCACCTCATCGTTGCGGATCACCTGCATGCTGGTCGTCAGCGCACCCACTTCGAACAAAGCCACCATCGTATCGACCCCTTTGTTGGGGAAGGCTTCCATCAAACGGCTGGCAGCCAAGCGAGAAGCGTGGGATTCGATATCAATGATTGCGGCCTTGAGTCCGGCCGCTTCGGCCAAGCCTTGCCGATCTTGGACTTTTTCGCGACGCGAAGCGGCAATCAAGACCTCAACATCTCCGGGCGCATTCTTGCTGGGCCCCATCACGCAGAAATCCAGACTCACCTCATCCAGGGAAAAGGGAATGTACTGGTTAGCTTCGGACTCCACCTGCACTTCCAACTCCTGGTCGGACATTCCTGCAGGCAATGTAATTTTTTTGGTTATTACTGCAGAAGGAGGCAAAGCCAGCGCCACATTTTTGGTGCGTGTCCCGCTTTTTTTCACCAACCTACGCAGGGCTTCGGCGACCTCATCGAATTTCTCGATGTTGCCATCCGTGATCCAGCCTCGCTCAAGTGGCTCGATGGCGCAGCGCTCAAGAACCAAGCCACCCGCCTTGTCACGCCCTAGCTCTACCAGCTTGACGCTGGAAGAGCTGATGTCGATGCCCAGCAGTGGCGCGGACTGGCGACTGAACAGAGATCCCGCAGAGATCAAGATGGCCCCCTAAAAATTGTCAACCTGACACAACATAACTTAACATTTCACATGAATGCTATCAGTAAGATACTTCTCCAGCAAAGAGTTTTCCTGTGGTTGCATGTTTGAACCGTTGTCAAAAGCAGACGTTTGACTTCGCCTTTCTGCTCTTCGGGGCCCGCCTGCACAATCAGTACGCAGCCATTCGGGGACGATTTCCTGCCTCCCACGGAAAAATGCTGCAGTGCATTTTTATAATGGATAGACATTCCAATTCGGAGCGATATGCCGCCCCCCGCCACGCCCAAATCCGCAAACACTGCGTCCTCTCCTCCCTCTTCCAAGCAACCGGCCTGGCTCCGGTGGCTGGTCCGCCTGACGCT
>JAUYGP010000389.1 GCA_030690515.1 Giesbergeria sp. | reverse complement strand
CGCGAATCCCGGCGTGATGAAGATATTGGTGTCGCCCGTCGCCAAACCCGAGCGCGCCCAGGATTCGAGCGTGCGCACCGTCGTCGTGCCCACGGCCACCACGCGGCCACCGCGCTGGCGGCAGCGCTCCAGGGCGGCCAGGGTGGCCAGGGGCACTTCGTACCATTCGCTGTGCATCTGGTGTTCGGCCAGGTTCTCGGTCTTCACCGGCTGGAAGGTACCGGCGCCGACATGCAGCGTCACGCTGGCGCGTTCGATGCCTTGGGCAGCCAGGTCGGCCAGCACAGCGTCGTCGAAGTGCAGGGCGGCGGTGGGCGCCGCCACGGCGCCGGGTGCACGGGCAAAAACGGTCTGGTAACGCTGGCTGTCCTCGGCCGCGTCGGGGTCGTTGCCGGTGTGCTGCTGGCGTTCGATATACGGGGGCAGGGGCAGGTGGCCGTGGCGCTCCATCAGATCCCAGGGGCTCTCGTGGGCCGGGCCGTGCAGGGCGAAGCGGAACAGCGGCCCCTGCGCATCGGGCCAGCGGCCCAGCAGCGTGCCGTCAAAGCCACCGGCGCCGAGCCCTCCGGCCAGGTGCACGGTGCTGCCGGGCAGGGGCTTTTTGCTGACCTTCATGTGGGCCACCACCTCGTTGCCAGTGAGCACGCGCTCAATCAGCAGTTCGAGCTTGCCGCCGCTGGCCTTCTCGCCAAAGAGGCGCGCTTTGACGACGCGGGTATCGTTGAAGACCAGCAGGTCGCCTGCGCGCAGCAGGCTAGGCAATGCGCGAAAGATGCGGTCCACCGGGGGCAGGCTGCGGCCATCGAGCAGGCGCGAGGCGCTGCGCTCGGGGGTGGGGTGCTGGGCAATGCGTTCCGGGGGTAGGGCGAAGTCGAAGTCGCTGAGGGTGAAGGTGCGGGGTGCGTTCGCGGGGGTATCTGGCATGGTGCTTGAGGGCCGGACGGGCCCGTTCCAAGGAGAGAAGAAAAGGCGGCATTGTGGCATTGCCTCTCCCCCGCACGCGCGGATACGCGTAAGCTAAAGCCTGTTACACCGACTTGCGAGGACAGCGCCAATGGATGCTTTCGTATGGGATCAGAACTTCATCACAGGCGTGGAGGACATGGATGACCAGCACCATGCGCTGGTCGATCTGTTCAACGAGCTGAGCCAGACGTACTGCAGCACCGATCGCAACCGCGAAGAGGTGCTGGCAGGCACCTTTGCGCGGCTGGTGGCGTACACCGAATACCATTTTTGCGACGAAGAGGCGCTGATGTTGGGCGTGGGCATTGACCCGCGCCATATCGCATTGCACCAGGCGCAGCACACGCAGTTTGTCGAGCAAATCAAAGCCATCTGGCGGGTGCGCGAGACGCTGCCCAATGCGGCCGAATCCATCGTGGGGTTTTTGACTTCGTGGCTGGGCCTGCACATCCTGGGCACCGATCAGTCGCTGGCGCGGCAGATCGTGGCCATTGCCGCCGGGGCGACGCCAGAGCAGGCCTGGGACAGCGAGGCAAATTCCGCTGCCAGCAACAGCACCCAGGCGCTGCTCAAGGTGATTGTGCGGCTGTACCACGCGTTGGCGCAGCAAAACGCCGTGCTCATCGCCGCCAACCAGGACCTGGAGCGGCGGGTGGCCGAACGCACCGAATCCCTGGCACGCACCAACGACGTACTGCGCGATGCCAACCAGCAGCTTGCAGCCTATTCGCGCACCGACGGCCTGTTGCGTATTGCCAACCGGGCGTACTTTGACGAGCGTCTGGCACAGGCGTGTGCGGGGGCGTTCCGGCGCGAGCAGCCCGTAGGCGTGCTGATGATCGATGTGGACCACTTCAAGCAGTTCAACGACCGCCATGGCCATCCGCAGGGCGACGTCTGTCTGCAGGCCGTGGCCCGGGCCGTGGAGCAAAGCATGGTGCGCAGCACCGACATCGTGGCACGCTATGGCGGCGAGGAGTTGGCCGTCATCCTGCCCGACACCGACGCCGCAGGGGCTGCGGTGGTGGCGGCACGGGTGGTTGAACAGGTAGCCACCCTGGGCCTGCCGCACGGCGACTCGCCCACCGCGCCGCAGGTGACTGTGAGCGTGGGCGTGGCGGCGCAGGTGCCCCTGTCCCGGGACGGTGGTGCGGCGCTGGTGCAGGAGGCCGATGCTGCCCTGTACGAAGCCAAAGCCACCGGTCGCAACCGCTGGGTGATGGCGCCGCACTGAGTCGCTTGTCAGCCTGGTGCCTGCCCCTGGCGCTCGAGCAGCCGCCGCACATCGAGGGCACTTGCCAGACTCGTGCCCGGTGCCAGCAGGGCGGCCGCACCCCCTGCCAAACCCCACCGCAGTGCGGTCGGTGCAGACTCGCCCCGCTCCAGTGCCGACAGCAACACCGCCAGAAAGCAGTCGCCTGCGCCCGTGGTGCCCGTGGTGGCCTGCACAGGCAGGGCGGGGGCCTGCCATACCCCGCCGGAGGTTGCCAGCACAGCGCCCTGCGCGCCCACCGACAGCGCCACCACCTGCGCTTTGTGCTGGTGTACCAGGTTTTGCACGGCCGCCTGCCATTGCGGTGCATTGGCCAGGGGCAGGCCGGTGAGCTCGCGCATTTCGCGCAGGCTGGGTTTGACCAGGTACACGCCTTCCTCCAGCGCCGCGGCCAGCGCCGGGCCAGAGCTGTCGAGCACCATGCGGCTGCCCTGCTGGCGTGCGATGCGGGCCAGTCGCGCATAGAAGTCATCGGGCACGCCGGGTGGCAGGCTGCCGCTGGCCACGATCCAGCGCGCTGGACTCGATTGCTGCGCCACCGTATCCAGGCAGGCCTGCCATTCGGCGGTGGCCAGGTGGGGGCCGGGCATCACGAAGCGGTATTCCTGCCCGGTGCCTTGCTCCACCACCGACAGGTTTTCCCGCGTTTCGCCCGCAATCGGCAGACAGCGCTCCGGCACCCCTTCGGCGGCCAGCCTCTCGGCCAGTTGCGCGCCGGCCAGGCCGCCCGACAGATGCCAGGCCTGCACCGCATGGCCCAGGCGGTGCAGCACCCGTGCCACGTTGATGCCGCCGCCGCCCGGGTAGCGCTGCAGGCTGCCGCAGCGCAGCTTGTGCGTGGGCTCTACCCGTGCCGTGGTGGTGGCCAGATCGAGTGCGGGGTTGGGGGTGATGGTGAGGAAGTCAGGCATGACCGCACTGTAATGGCGTGCCGATGGACTACAGTCTCCCGCACAGTTCTCGTACCACGCAATGCCCCCGCACCCGCTTGACCCTCTTTCCCTGCAAACCGGCCTGATCGCGCTGCACAGCAACCGCACCGAACAGCTGGCCGAGGCCACCTTGGCCTGGCTGGGCCAGAACCCGCTGGCGCCGCTGGAGGACGAGGTGGTGCTGGTGCAAAGCAACGGCATGGCCGAGTGGTTCAAGATGGAAGCGGCCGCCCGCAGCGGCGTGTGTGCCGCCATGCGGGTAGAGCTGCCGTCGCGATTTTTGTGGCGCACCTACCGCCAGGTGCTGGGCCGTGCCCAGGTGCCCACACGCTCGCCGGTCGACAAGGATGCCCTGGCCTGGCGGCTGGTGCGCCTGTTGCCGGGCTTGCTGCACGAGCCCGGCTACGAACCCGTGGCCGGTTTCCTGGCTGCAGGCGACGATGCCGACCGGCTGTTCCAGCTCGCCACCCGCCTGGCCGACCTGTTCGACCAGTACCAGGTCTACCGGGCCGACTGGCTTTCCGCGTGGTCTGCGGGTGCCAATGGACTGCCTCGCTATGGCGCCGAGCAAGGTGGGGAAGAGGTGCTGCCGAATGATCAGCGCTGGCAGCCCCTGCTGTGGCGTGCCGTGCTGGCCACGCTGGACGAGCGCGAGCGCCAGTGCACCCGCCCGCACATCCACCAGCGTGTGCTGGACGCGCTGCACAGCGGCGCCCCGCTGGCCCGCCCGGTGGCGCGCCGCATCGTGCTGTTCGGCATGGCGCAGGTGCCCCTGCCGGTGCTGCAGTTGCTGGCAGCGCTGGCCCGGCACAGCCAGGTGCTGCTGGCCATTCCCAACCCGTGCCGCTTCCACTGGGCCGACACCATCGACGGCCGCGAGCTGCTGCGCATGGCGCAGCGCCGCCAGCCGCTGCGGGCCGGGCGCGACCTGGCTGCGCTGCCGCTGGAGGCCATGCACGCCCATGCCCACCCGCTGCTGGCCGCCTGGGGCCGCCAGGCGCGCGACTTTGTGCGCCAGCTCGATGCCTTTGACGACGCACAGCAGGCCCAGGCCCGCTTTGGCCTGCCGCGCGTGGACCTGTTCGATGAGGACGAGGCGGCCGATGCGCCCCTGCTGGTACAGGTGCAAAACCGCATCCGCGACCTGGTGCCGCTGGCCGAGCACGACCGGCATGCGGCGCGCGCGGCCGACCGCTCCATTGTTTTTCATGTGGCGCACAGTGCGCTGCGCGAGGTCGAGGTGCTGCACGACCAGTTGTTGCAGCTGCTGGCCGACCCGCCCGGCGGTGCGCCGCTGCAGCCGCGCGACATCGTGGTCATGGTGCCCGACATCGACACCATGGCCCCCGCCATTCGGGCCGTGTTTGGCCAGTACCCGCGCAGCGACGCGCGCCATATCCCGTTCGACATTGCCGACCTGAGCGCCCGTGCCAGCCACCCGCTGGTGGGCGCGCTCGAATGGTTGCTGCGTCTGCCGCAGCAGCGCTGCACCTTGAGCGAGCTGCGCGACCTGCTCGATGTGCCCGCCATCGCGGCCCGCTTTGGCGTGCCGTCCGAATCGTTGGCACGGCTGGCGCAATGGATGGCTGGCGCGGGCATCCGCTGGGGGTTGAGCGCAGTGCAGCGCGAGCACCTGGGCCTGGGCGCCTGCGGCGACCAGAACACCGGTGCCTTTGGCCTGCGCCGCATGCTCCTGGGCTATGCCGGGGGCGACGCGGCGTTTGCCGGGATCGAGCCCTACACCGAAGTGGGCGGACTGGACGCCGAGCTGGCGGGCGCGCTCGCCGGTCTGCTCGAACAGCTGGAGCACTGGTGGCGCGCGTCGCTCACCCCGGCCACGCCCGAAGGCTGGGCCGTGCGTTGCCGTGCGTTGCTGGCAGGCATCGCCCAGGCCGCCAGCGAGGACGACCGCCAGGTGCTGCAGGCGCTCGACGCCGCGCTCACCACCTGGCAGGAGACCTGCGCGCAGGCCGGTTTTGCGGACGAGCTGCCGCTGCCCGTGGCGCGCCAGGCCTGGCTCGATGCCTTGCAGCAGCCCTCGCTGAACCAGCGTTTCCGGGCGGGCGGTGTCACCTTTTGCACACTCATGCCGCTGCGCGCCATTCCGTTCGAGGTGGTCTGCCTGCTGGGCATGAACGACGGCGACTACCCGCGCCGCGCGCCGCGCAGCGACTTCGACCTGATGGCCCTGGGTGGCCAGGCGCGCCCCGGCGACCGCTCGCGCCAGAGCGACGACCGCCAGCTCATGCTCGAAGCCCTGCTGTCTGCGCGGCGCGTGCTCTACGTGGGCTGGACCGGGCGCAGCGTGCGCGACAACAGCCTGCAGCCGCCTTCGGTGCTGGTGTCGCAGCTGCGCGACTACCTGGCCGCGGGCTGGAGCGGCGAGGTGCTGGCCCAGCGCACCACCGAGCACCCGCTGCAGCCCTTCAGCCGCCGCTATTTCGAGGGCGATGCCGCCCTGTTCACCCATGCCCGCGAATGGCGCGCAGCGCACAGCGCCGAGCCGTCTGCACAGCCGCCCGCGCCACCGCTGCCCGCGTTCGAGTGCGACCCGCGTGTACCGCTGGGCGTGGCCTCGCTGGCGGCGTTTTTGCGCAACCCGGCGCGCGCCTTCCTGCGCGAACGGCTGGGCGTGGTGTTCGACCCGGCGCGGGACGAGGGCGATGACGACGAATCCTTTGGCCTGGCCGGACTGGAGGAATACAGCACCGTGCGCGATCTGCTGGACGGCGTGCTGGCCGATCTGCAGAGCGCCCCCGGCGATGCGACGGTCGATGTCTTGCTGGAGCGCCGCCTGCAACGCCTGCGCCGTGCCGGCAGCCTGCCGCTGGGCGGCCTGGCAGACCGCGCCCAGGCCCGGCTGGCCGAGCGCCTTTTGCCTTTGCTGCACGCCTGGCAGCAGGCGCAGGCCGACCACCCCAGCGCCGCCGAGCGCCTGCCGTTGTATTGCACCACGCACCCATCAAATGCTATTAAAATGATGGCTTATAGCGCAATACCAGTAAGCGCTGAAGGCATTTTTTGTCCAAATTCTGAACCTGCGCCGGTCGTGCTCGAAGACTGGCTGGAGCCCCTGCGGTGCGGCCTGGACGGCCTGCCCGTGTGGCTCGATGTGACGCCGTCGCGCCTGCTGCAGGACGCCCGCAAGGGCACGGTGCGCGCCGATGCGCTGCTCGTGCCCTGGGTGCGCAGCTTGGCGGCCGCCGCTAGCGCTGCCCCGGTGCACGGCTTGCTGGTGGGGCGCGATGCCACGCTGCACTGCACGCCGCTCGCGCCCGACAGCGCACGCGCAACCCTGGTGCACCTGCTGCAGGTGTGGCGCGACGGCATGCAGGCGCCCCTGCCTTTTGCCCTGCGCAGCGCACTGGCCTGGGCGGGCGGGGGTGATGCGGCCAGTACCTACGAAGGGGGATTCAACCGGGAGGGCGAAGGCACCGAACCCTGCCTGGCGCGGCTCTACCCCGACTACGAGACGCTGACCGAGGACGGCCGCTTCGAAGCCCTGGCCGCGTCCGTTGGCGGGCCGCTGGCCGACTGGGCCCGAGAGCAGGTGCAGGTCCGCATCCACCCCGAAGCGGATAGCCCCTCTCCCGAAACTGGAGACGCCGCATGATCCCGCCCCTGGACAGTGGCGCCGACAGCACGGCGCTGCACGCCATCGATTTCCCGCTGTGGGGCAGCCGCCTCATCGAGGCCAGCGCGGGCACGGGCAAAACCTGGACCATTGCTGCGCTCTACCTGCGCCTGGTGCTCGGCCACGGGGGCAGCCAGGCCTTTGCCCGCCCGCTGCGCCCGGCCGACATTCTGGTGATGACCTTCACCCGCGCCGCCACGCGCGAACTGTCGGACCGTATCCGCGCCCGCCTGATAGCGGCGGCGCAGTGCTTTCGGGGCGAGGCGGCCGTGCCCGCGCACGATGCCTTCCTGGCCGATCTGCTGGCCGCCTACCCCGATGGCGCGGCGCGCACCCAGGCCGCCTGGCGCCTGGCGCTGGCCGCCGAAGGCATGGACGACGCGGCCGTGCACACCATCGACGCCTGGTGCCAGCGCATGCTGCGCGAACACGCCTTTGACAGCGGCAACCTGTTTGACGAGGAACTGTGCGCCGACGAAACCGCCGTGCAGACCGAGGCTGCGCAGGACTACTGGCGCCAGCAGTGCTATCCGCTCGACGGCGCCACCCTGGACGCCGTGCTGGCCGTGTGGGGCGGCGTGCAGGCGCTGGTGGACGACATGCGCGGCCTGGCCGCGCAGGACCTGCCGCCCGGCACCGGCGCGGGCACGCTGGCCGACTGCGTGCAGCAGGCCCAGCAGGCGCGCTGCGACGCCGTGGCCGCGCTGAAACACGGCTGGGCCGGGCGTGCGCAGGACATGCGCCAGTGGCTGGACGACCAGACCGCGCCCAAGGACTGTGAATGGAACCGCACCCGACTCAAACCGGCAAGCTACCGAACATGGCTGGACCAAATCGTGGCGTGGGCCGACAGCCCCGAGCCGGCGTTGCTGGAGCTGACCGCCGCCGCATGGAACCGTCTCACTCCCGAGGGGCTGCTGGATGCGCGCAAGGACGGCGCGCCGCCCATCGCATTGCCCGAACACTTCCAGGCCCTGGCCGATCTGCGGGCCGCCCAGCAGGCGCTACCCGACCCGGCCGTGGCACTGCGCCTGCATGCCGCCGCCCGTGTGCAGCAGCGCATGGCGCAGCTCAAGCGCCAGACGGGCAGCTTTGGCTTTGCTGACATGCCGCAGCGGCTCGACCGTGCCCTGGCCGGGCCGAATGGCGAGCGCCTGCGCGAACGCATCACCGCGCAGTACCCGGTGGCGCTGATCGACGAGTTCCAGGACACCTCGCCGCTGCAGTACCGCTTGTTCGACCAGCTCTACCGCACGCAGGAAAACCACCGGCATACCGCGCTGCTGCTCATCGGCGACCCCAAGCAATCCATCTATGGTTTTCGCGGCGCCGACATCCACAGCTACCTGGCGGCGCGCCGCGCCACCGCCGGGCGGCACTACGTGCTGGGTACCAACCACCGCTCCACGGCCGCGCTGGTGGCAGCCGTCAACCACGCCTTTGTGCGCGCCGAAGAACGCCCGGGCGAGGGGGCTTTCCGTTTTCGCACGCCTGGCGCGCCGTACAACCCACTGCCCTTTGTCGCCGTGCAGGCGCGGGGTCGCGCAGAGCAGTTCCGGACCGCCGAAGGCCCTGTGCCGGCCCTGGCCATCCACCACGACCTGGAGCTGCTCAGCGCGGGCGACCACCAACGGCGCTTTGCCGCGCGGTGCGCCGAGCAGATTGTGGGCTGGCTGGGCGATGCGCAGGCCGGTTTTGCGCCGCCCGGCCAGCCCTTGCAGCGTTTGCGCCCGGCCGATATCGCCGTGCTGGTGCGCACCGGGCGCGAGGCCGAGGCCATCCGGCGCGAGCTGCACCGGCGCGGCGTGGCCTCGGTCTATCTGTCCGACAAGGATTCGGTGTTCGACAGCGACGAGGCGCACGACCTGTGGTACTGGCTGCAGGCCGTGGCCGAACCGCTTGACGCACGCAAGCTGCGCGCAGGCCTGGCCACGCGCACCCTGGGCCTGGCGCTGGACGAACTGGCCGCGCTGGCCACCAGCGACGAGGCCCTGGACGCGCGCAGCCTGCAACTGCGCGGGCTGCACGGCGTGTGGCAGAGCCAGGGCGTGCTGACCATGCTGCGCCAGACGCTGCACCAGTGCGCTCTGCCCGCCCGTTGGCTGCAGGAGCGCGGGGGCGAGCGGCGCCTGACCAACTTCCTGCACCTGGCCGAACTGCTGCAGGACGCCAGCGCGCAGCTCGATGGCGAGCACGCGCTCATCCGCTGGCTGCACGACCAAATGCAGGCGGGGCGGCCTACCGGCGACGAACAGATCGTGCGCCTGGAAAGCGATGCCGACCTGGTGAAAGTGGTCACCGTGCACAAGAGCAAGGGGCTGGAATACCCCGTGGTCTGCCTGCCGTTTGCCTGCAGCTTTCGGGAAGTCACGCGCCAGTCGACAGGCTTTGTCTACCTGGCCGATGCCCAGGGCCAGCGCACGCTGCACTTGCAGCTCGATGATGCTGCACTCGCCCAGGCCGACCACGAACGCCAGCGCGAAGACCTGCGCCTGCTGTATGTGGCGCTGACGCGCGCGCGCCATGCGCTGTGGCTGGGCTTTGCCGCACTGAAGGTGGGCCGGGGGGCGCAGTGCTGCACGCACCAAAGCGCCATGGGCTATCTGCTCAGTGGTGGCGCGGCGCTGGAGGCGGGTGAATGGCTTGCCCCGCTGCAGCAGTTGGCACAGGGGCAGAGCGAGATCGTGCTGCACGCTGCTGCGCCCGAGGTGCCGCGCAGCCGCCTGGCGGCGCGTGCGCAGCCCGCCCCGCTGCAGGCGCAGGCGCCCTATGCCGCCGTGTTCGAGCGCCGCTGGGGCATTGGCAGTTTCTCGCAACTGGTGCGCCCGGCGACAGCAGCGGGCACGGCGCTGTCCGCCACGCAGACCCTGCGCCCGGCCGATGATGAACAGGGCTGGGCCGCACCGACGCCGGAATCCGCCCGTGTGCCTGTACCTGTGGCCGCGCCGCTGTCGGAACGACCGCAAGGCTGGATGGACGATTTGTTCGCCCCGCCCGCACCGGCCCCCGACGCCGCCTGGCACCGCTTCCCCCGGGGGGCACTGGCCGGTAATTTCCTGCACGACCAGCTTGAATGGCTGGCGGGCGAAGGCTTTGCCCTGCCGGGCACGCCCGCGCTGGCCGAGCGCCTGCGCCGCCGCTGCGAGCGCGCAGGCCATGGCGAGCGTGCCGACGATGTGCTGCAGTGGCTGGGCGCCGTGGTGCAGACGCCCCTGCCCGAGGTGGGCGCGCCTTTGCAGGCGCTCGAACGCCTGCTGCCCGAGATGGAGTTCTGGCTGCCCGCGCACGCCTTGCGCGCTGCCGATATCGATGCGCTGTGCCGCACCCACCTGCTGCCCGGCCACGCGCGGCCTGCCTTGCCCGCGCGGGAGCTGCGCGGCATGCTCATGGGGTTTGCGGATCTGGTGTTTGAACACGGCGGGCGCTACTGGGTGCTGGACTACAAGTCCAACCACCTGGGCGGGCAGGGTAGCGCCTACACCCCGGAGGCGCTGGACGCCGCCATGGCTGCGCACCGCTACGACGTGCAGGCGGCGCTCTACCTGCTGGCGCTGCACCGCCTACTGCGTGCGCGTCTGGGGGGCGCCTATGTGCCTGCCCAGCACCTGGGCGGCGCGCTGTATTTCTTTCTGCGCGGCATCGACGGCCCCGTGCAGGGCGTGCACCATGTGCCGCCGCCGCTGGCACTGCTGGCGGCGCTCGACGCGCTGCTCGATGCGGCGGAGGACGGCGCATGAATACCACCCTGACCACCCTGCGCCAGTGGAGCGATGCCGGCTGGCTGCGGCGGCTCGACAGCGCACTGGCCGCGTTTGTACTGGAACTGGACCCGCAGGCACCGCCCGCACTGCTGGTGGCCACGGCCCTGCTCGCCCACATGGAGGGGCGCGGCCACACCTGCCTGCCCCTGGAGAGTCTGGTGCGCGACCCCGGCGCATTGCTGGGCTGGCCGGCCGATGCACAAGTGGCCCTGCAGGACGGTTGGCACACCTTGCCCAGCGGGCTACAGGCCTGGATTGCCGCACTGCAGGCCAGCCCTGTGGTGCGCCAGGCGGGGCTGCAGGCCGATGCAGGCCAGCCCCTGGTGCTGGGCGGCAGCCCTGCGGCGCCGCTGCTGTACCTGCGCCGTTACTGGAGCGACGAAACACGGGTGGTGCAGGCCCTGGTGGCGCGCACCGCCACACCCCAGCCGGTGGAGGAGGCGCTGGCCCGCCAGTGGCTGGACCGCCTCTTTGCCTCCGATGCCACGGTGCCCGAGCGTGGCGTGGACTGGCAGAAGGTGGCCTGCGCGATCGCGCTGCGTTCGCGCCTGAGCGTCATCACCGGCGGGCCGGGCACGGGCAAGACCTATACCGCCGCACGCCTGCTGGCGCTGCTGGCTGCGGTCGATCCGCAACCCGAGCGCCTGCGCGTGGCCCTGGCCGCGCCCACCGGCAAGGCGGCTGCGCGGCTCAAACAATCGATCGATGCGGCCTTGGAGGAGTTGCAGCAGCGCCTGGGCGATGCCCTGGACCTGCACGCCTTCGCCCGGCGCATGGGCGCGGCGCGCACCCTGCATGGCCTGCTGGGGGCGCGGCCCGACACGCGGCACTTTCGCCACCACGCGGCCCACCCGCTGGATGTGGACGTGCTCATCGTGGACGAGGCCTCCATGGTGCACCTGGAGATGATGGCCGCCCTGCTGGACGCACTGCCCGCCGGTGCGCGCGTGGTGTTCCTGGGCGACAAGGACCAGCTCGCCTCGGTAGAAGCCGGAGCCGTGCTGGGCGACCTGTGCCGCGATGCGCAGGCCGGGCGCTACAGCGAAGACACCGCGCGCTATGTGCTGCAGGCGGCGGGTGAGCACATTCCGGTGCAGTACCTGCAAGCCCAGGGCACGCCGCCCGCATTGGCCCAGCACACCGTCATGCTGCGTGAGAGCCGCCGTTTTGGCGGTCCCCTCGGCCTGGTCTCCCTGGCGGTGAACCAGGGCGATGGCGCTGCGGCCCGCCAGGTGCTGGCGCACGATGCCACCCAGGTCGTGCTGGCGCTGGAGGGGGTGGATGCCGCGGCGGTGGTGCGGCTGGCGCTGCAGGGTCGTCCCGGCGCATCGGCCTGCTACCGCGATTACCTCACCTGCATGGCGCAACCGCCCGCGGACGTGTCAGACGGCCTTGCGCACGAGGACTGGGTGCGCCGCGTGCTCACCGCGTTCGAACGCTTTCGCCTGCTGTGCGCCGTGCGCGAGGGCGAGTGGGGCGCCGCCGGGCTCAACCGCGCCGTCGAAGCCGCGCTGCGCGCCGCGGGCCTGCTGGGTGGGCGTGGCGAGTGGTATGCCGGGCGGCCCGTCATGGTTACGCGCAACGATGCGGCGCTGGGCGTCTTCAACGGCGACATCGGCATTGCGCTGCCCGGCGCCAGCGCGCAGGCGGGTCTGCGCGTGTACTTTGCCGATGGCTCGCAACTGCGCTCGGTGGGCGTGGCGCGCCTGGCCCATGTGGAAACCGCGTTCGCCATGACGGTGCACAAAAGCCAGGGCTCGGAGTTTGAACACACTGTGCTGGTGCTGCCACCGCGCGCGGGTGCGGTGCTGGGGCGCGAGCTGGTCTATACCGGCATTACCCGCGCACGCCAGGCGTTCACCCTGGTGGCGGCGCAACCGGGCCTGCTGGCCCAGGCCGTGCAGGCGCACACTTATCGTGCCAGTGGGCTGCGCGAGCGGCTGGAGCCACTCTCGGCGGCTGACGGCGGATGCTGACCGTCTTGCGGGGCGATGGCGGCGGGCGGATCGCCGCCTTCTACAATGGACCCATGCAATCCCTGCGCCGCTCCCGCTGGCTGGCCTGTCTTCTGCTGGCATGGTTTGTCCTGTCCGCCGGGGCGGCCACGGTGTCGCCCTTCGTGGCTACGGCGTCGCTGGAGCGTATCTGTTCAGGCACGGGCCAGGCCCAGTTCGTGCTGTCTGGCGGGCCTGCGCTGCCTGCCGTGGGCCATGCGCTCGATTGCCCCTTGTGCAGCCCTGCCGTGGCACCTCCGCCCCCCGTGGTGGTGGTGGTGCCGCAGCTGGTACCCCCCGCACATGCTGCGGCGCCCCGGGTGCTGGCATCGGTGGCCGTGCGCACGGCGGCGCCCCCGCCTGCCCGTGGCCCGCCGGTTGCCGCTTAAGCTCCTGAAATCATAGCTATTAGCGCTTGATGGTAAAGCGCTAGAGTCTGTTTTTATGGATATTTTTCCCTGTGCGCTGCACTGGCGGCGCCACCCTCTTTTTTGTTGTTTCCTTTGGAGAAAACCATGTCCCTGTCCCGTATTACTACCCCCCTGTTCCTCGCCGCCACTTTGTTGACCGGCGCCGCCCATGCCCAAACCGCCGCCCCGGTGGCCGTCGATGGTGCCTGGGCCCGTGCCAGCGTGCCGGGCCAAAAAGCCACGGGCGCCTTCATGCGCCTGACCGCAGCGCAGGCTACCAGCCTGGTGCGCGCCGAGTCGCCCGCGGCCGGTGTGACCGAGGTACATGAGATGAAGATGGACGGTGACGTGATGAAGATGCGCGCCGTTCCTTCCCTGGAACTGCCCGCAGGCAAGGCCGTGGAACTCAAGCCCGGTGGCTACCACGTCATGCTGATGGATCTGAAGGCCCCGCTGGCCAAGGGCGCCACTGTGCCGCTGACGCTGGTGTTCAAGGACGCCCAGGGCGCCGAGAGCCAGATGCAGCTGCAGGTGCCGGTGTCCGTACAGGCCCCCGGTGCTGCCGGTGCGCATGGCATGGGCATGAAGCACTGATCCCGGGCATCGGCCTCTCACCGGGAAGGGCATGGGTGTTTGCCCCATGGCCTTCCGCGTGGAGGCGCCGTTGGAGTAAGCTGCGCACATCCTTGTTGACATCCAACCCAGCGGAGCGGCCATGAGCGACACATCACCCACCGGTTTCGGTAAATTCGTGCCAGGTTTTGATTTTTTGCAGAACCTTGCCAAGGGCGCATCCAGCAATATCCCGCAGATGCCCAACCTGTCCAATTGGGTGGCTCCGACGATCAACGTTGAAGAGCTGGAGAAGCGCGTCGAAGAACTCAAGGCCGTGCAGTTCTGGCTCGAGCAAAATTCGCGCGCGCTCTCTGCCACCATCCAGGCCCTGGAGGTGCAGAAAATGACCCTGGCCACACTGGAAGGCATGAATTTCAGCATGGGCGACCTGGCCAACGCCTTCAAGCTCAAGACCGCCGACACCGTGATGGACGGCGTGCAAAAAGCCGGTGAAACCCTGGCCAGTGCGGCCCAGACCGTCTCGGGCGTGGCGCACCGTGTGTCGGATATGGCAGCGCCGGCGCAAGCCGCTGCCCCCGCCAAAGGCAAAGCCCGTACCGCAGCGGCTGCCACGAGCGTCGTCGACCCCATGCAGTGGTGGGGCGCGCTGTCTCAGCAGTTCCAGCAGATTGCGACCGACGCCATGAAGGACGCGGCAAAGCAAACTGCCCTGGATACCACCCGCAACCTGGCCACCGGCCTGGCCAAGGAGGCCTTCCGCACCGCCACCGGCATGGCCGGTCAGATCGCGGCCAAAGGGGTGCAAAGCGCAACGCGCCGTGTCGCGCCCGCCAAGGCCCCAAGCGCCGCACCAGCGCCCGCCAGCAAAACGCCTGCACGCAAGGCCGCACCGCGCAAGGCCGCCGCCAAAAAGACGACGGCGGCCAAGACCACCGCACGACGGCCCGCAACCAAGAAGGCGCGCTGACAGTACCTGGCCTGTACACCATGCAGGCAGGCCCTGTGCAGCCCGGAACCCCATGAAGCTTTGCCCCACCGGTCACGCCACGCACCCGCAGTGGCGCATGGCAGCCGCATTGGCGCTAGCGCAGGTGCGCGCGCAAATGGCCCTGCCCGCCTATGCCCAGGCGCCCGCCTTGGGACTGCTCTACATCACCGACCACTACGCCGCGCAGGCGCAGGAGTTGCTGGACTATTTGGCGGCCGAGCTGCCAGAGATCACCGACTGGAGCGGCACCGTGGGTGTGGGCGTGTGCGCCAGCAATGCCGAATATTTCGACGAGCCCGCCCTGGCGCTGATGCTGCTGGACCTGCCTTGCGACCAGTACCGGGTGTTCTCGGGTGTCGCCCCCTTGCCGCGTGCAGGCACCAGTGATTTTGTGGCACACACGGCGCTGGTGCACGCCGATGGCCGCACGCCCGACGTGGCCAGCCTGATCGCTGAAATGGCCGAGCGCACCACCAGCGGCTACGTGTTTGGAGGCCTCTCTGCCAGTCGGGGTGCCAGCGTGCAGTTCGCCGTGGGCGGTAGTGGAAACCTGGCGGGGCAGGGCGCGGCGGGTGGGGTGTTTGCGGGTGGGCTCTCGGGCATCGCTTTCAGCGCCGATGTAGCACTGCTTTCGCGCGTGACCCAGGGCTGCCAGCCCGTGGGGGCCACGCACCGTATCACGGCGGCCCAGGATAACGTGGTGCTGCAGCTCGATGGACAGCCCGCGCTGGACGTGCTGTTGGACACGTTGGAGGTGTCGCTCGATGGCGACCCGCAGCACGCTGTGGAGCGTGTCCGCAACACGCTGGCCGGGCTCATGGATGGCGATGTCGCCTTCCAGGCCGAGCGCACGGGCCACTTCGGCACCGACACCCGGGTGCGGCACATCATTGGCCTGGATGGTGCGCGCCATGGTGTGGCATTGGCCGACCAGGTGGAGCCGGGCATGCGCCTGGCGTTTTGTCAGCGCAACGTGGCGGCCGCCCGTGCTGACCTGGTACGCATTTGCGCCGAAATTCGCGAGGAACTGGCTCCGCAGGAGCAGGAGCCCATGCCGCAGCCGGCCAGTGTGCAGGGCAGCCCGTTCCCGGTGTATGGCGCCCTGGACGGTGCACTGCCGCCCCGACCGGGTCGCCACATCACTGGGGCCATCTACGTGAGTTGCTCGGGCCGGGGCGGGCCGCACTTTGGTGCCCCGGGGGCCGAGTTGCAGATCGTGCGCCATGCCCTGGGGGATGTGCCCCTGGTGGGGTTTTTTGCCGGTGGTGAGATCGCGCACCAGCACCTGTATGGCTATACCGGGGTGCTGACGGTGTTCTGCGCGGGCTGATGCCGCACTGCTGGCTTGTCAACCACCTTCGGTTGGTAAACCGTCTGCAGCCCATTCAGGCAGCCCGCCGCGCAGCCAGTACACCTTCTTGTATCCCTTGCTGGCGGCGGCCTTGGCCGCTTTGTACGATTTCCAGCATTCGGCGCCGTTGCAGGCAAATACCACGGGTTTGTCCTGGCTGCCCGCAGGCAGCTTGTCGAGCGCGCTGAAGTCATCCTGCGCTGCATTGAAAGCGACATCCTTCAGGCTTTTTTCGATATAGGCGGCCCACTGTGCGCCCTTGATTCGCCGGGTTTTGAATTCCTTTTCTGTCCGGGTGTCCACGAGGAGCGCCCCCTGCGTCTGCAACTGCTGCGCCTCCTTGGCCGTGATGCGTTGTACGCCCGGCAGGCTGGAGGGCGTGAACAGTCCGAGTTCCGCCACCCGTTGGTATTCGGCTGCCTCGGGCCGCAAAATCACCGGGGCTAGGCCCACCTGGCTGCTGGCGCCGCCAAACCACTGTGCGAGCTTGGACCGCACATCGGCGGGAAGGTCTTTTTTCACCACCACGGTGAAGCCGCCAGGCACAGGCTGGCTGGTGGCCAACACTTTGGCGTCGCCTGGGTGGGCGGTCTTCCATTCAGCCCATTCATCGGCGCGCACGACGGTGGCATCGGTGGAGCCCAGCGAGATGGAACTGAGCCCCGCCTGCGGGTACTTTTCGTACTGCACGGTTTTGAGGTCTTTGAAGGAAAGTCCTGCTTCGTTGAGCATGCCGCGCGCCATGTAGGTGTAGATGGAATCCTGCTGCGGCAAGTAGAGTCTGCGGCCCTTCATGGCACCCGTGTTTTCCACCTGCGGTGCACTGATAAGCAGGTACTGCTCTGACTTTTGCGTGGCACCGACCAGTTCATACCCGCGCGGCAGCGTGGAGGCTGCCACCTGTGCCGGACCGATGAAAACGTCATAGCCCGCACTGCGGGTGGCGCGCATCACGTCGGCAAGGTCTTCGCTGGTGGAAACGATTGCCGTCAGCGAAGAGGCCTTGGACAAGCCTGATTCCATGGCGCTGCGAAGGATGGTGTGTGCCGCTTTGCGCGCCGTGGGCTCCACCGCGACGATGACCGTCAGCTGTGCGTGCGCAAGCTGGGCTGCCAGCACCAGGGCGAGGCCCGGCAGAGAGTGGTGTGTGATGGATCGGAGGTTCATGGCTTTTCGTGAGCGGGATGAAAAAGGCACTGCCGTGGCCGAAGTCGACAGTTTTGAATATGCACCAGCCCGATGGGTGAATAACGGATGTTTCCATTTCACTGGTAACTCTTACATTTTTTGACATACATCAATGATCGGCTTCTCGCCGAGGCAGTCCAGAATGGGCGGCAGCGTGCAGGCAATGAACAGCATTGCGCGTCTCTTTCTTTCAATTTCTCATTCACCTCTCGCGAAGGAGTGCGCCATGAAATCCCCTACGTCAATCCCGCGCCGCCATATGTTGGCTGGCAGTGCCGCCGCCCTCGGAACGCTGGGTCTGGCGAGCTGGACGACTGGTGCACACGCCCAAGCCGCAGCGGCCAAGCCTCTGCCAGCCTATGTCGACTGGAAAGACGCCAAGGCCCTGATCGTGCACAGCAACAACACCATGGAAACGCGGCGCTCTGCGTTTGGTACCAGCGTGTTGACACCGACCGACCAGCTGTATGTACGTAACAATTTGCCGCCGCCGGATGCCTCCATTCTGGACAACCGGGATGCCTGGACCATCAGCATCGAGGGCGTGAAAAGTCCACGAACCTTCTCGCTGGGGGAGCTCAAAACCATGGGCCTGGAAACCGTGGCCACGGTGTTGCAGTGCTCGGGCAATGGGCGCGGGTTCTTCCCCAGCAAACCCAGTGGTACGCAATGGACCGTGGGTGCCGCAGGCTGTGTGTTCTGGAGCGGCGTGCCCGTGCGCGCGGTGGTGGCCGCGCTGGGGGGGGCTGTCGATGGCGCGGTGTATCTCACCGGTACGGGCGGGGAAAAATTGCCTGAAGGGGTGGACCCGCTCACTGTGCTCGTGGAGCGCTCGGTGCCGATTGAGGCCCTGGGCGACGCCATTCTGGCTTGGGAGTTGAACGGCGAGCCCATTCCCTTGGCCCATGGTGGCCCGTTGCGCCTGATCGCGCCGGGCTATCAAGGGGTGAATAACATCAAATACATCAAGCGGCTGGCGCTGACGCCGCAGCAATCCCAGGCGCGCATCATGACCAACAGCTACCGGCTCTCACCCCCCGGCACCAAGTCCAGTCCGGACCAGCGATCGGTGTGGGAAATCGTGGTCAAGTCGTGGATCAACGGCCCCCTCTCCGAGCAAGGCCCGCTCAAGGCGGGTATGACCCAGATCCACGGTGTGGCGTTTGCCGGTACCCAGCCAGTGCAGGGGGTGGAGGTGTCCGTCGATGGCGGCGCCACCTGGAACCGGGCGCAGCTGATTGGCCCTGACCTGGGACGTTTTGCCTGGCGCCAGTTTGTGCTGCCCGCGCGGCTGGCTGCGGGAACCCACGTGCTGGCCAGTCGGGCCACCGATGCTGCAGGCCATGCGCAGCCTGCTGAGCGCGAGGAAAACATCCGTGGCTACAACAACAACAGCTGGCGTGACCACGCTGTTACTGTGATGGTGGCCTGAGGTCATGCGGGACAAGCGCCTCTCGCTGGGTGCAGGCGCTGTGGCCTGGGTGTTGTGCGGGCTGGCCATGGCTGTGCCGGGGCTTGCGCGTGCAGACGATGCGGCGCTGGTGGCGCGGGGGAAAGCCCTGTTCACCACGGTCAAGCCCGCCTGTGCGGTCTGCCACACGCTGCAGGCGGCGGGCTCCACGGGGCAGGTGGGCCCGGTGCTTGATGAACTCAAGCCGGATGCCGCCAGGGTGTTGCGTGCCTTGCACTCGGGCCTGGGCGTGATGCCATCCTACGCAGAGCAGCTCAGCGAAGCTGACATGCAGGCCCTGGCGGCCTTCGTGTCCCAGTCCACCGGAGGGGTGCCCCTGGCGCGTTGACCCTCCCGTTCGTTCTCGTGGGGGATCGCCTGGGTGTTTTCACCCGGAAACACCATGCACAATGCGAACGCCTTGCAATGCGGCAGGGTTTTCGAACAAAGGTGTGCTGGTGTGGAGCTTTAACCGTCTGTCGGTCCGTGCACAGCTCATGCTGCTGGTGGTGGCGGTATCGCTGCCCGCGCTCGGACTGTTGGCCGTTCATCTCGAAAAAGGGCGGCAGACCGCGCGGCAAGTTGCCTTTGAGCGGGTGCGCGTGCTGGCCCGCGGTACGGCAGGGGCGCTGGAAGCGATTTTGCGCGACCATGCGGCAGTTCTTGAGCGTATTGCCCGTCGTCCACAGGTCAGGGCGCTCGATGGCAGTGCCTGCGACCCCATCATCACCGAGTTTGTCCGGCTTTACCCTGAGTTCACCAATCTGGTGGTACAGGATCTGACGGGGCAGAACGACTGTTCGTTTTTGACGGAAAAAATTACCCGTGCGCAGTTGCAGGAAGTGCCCGGTTTCAAGGAAGCGCTTGGCATGGGGGGTATGACGGTGGGTGGCGCCAACATAGGCCCTCTGTCAGGGCGCTGGATTTCCGTGCTTTTCTATCCCGTCCGGGATGCACAGGACAGCACGGCAGGCTTGATCAGCCTGCCCATGGATCTGGAGCAACTGGGGCAGCGCATCCTGGGTGCGGTGCCGCCTGGCGCATTGGTGCTGGTGATCGACAGGGCGGGACGCATTGTGTTGCGCTCGCAGGACGCGGCTACATGGATGGGGCGGCAGGTGCCTGAACCCATGCGCACGTTGACCGTTGACCCCTCTGAAGGCGTTGAGCAGCTCGTCAGCATCGATGGGGTTTCGCGCCTCTTTGCCTTTGCCCCCGTGGAGCACGCGGGCTGGAGCGTGCTGGCCGGTGTGCCGACGGCCCAGGTGTTTGCCGATTCGGATGCTGCATTCGCCCAGGGTGGGCTGTGGACTCTCGCCATCCTGGTGCTGGCTTTTGGCTTGGCCTGGCGCATCGGGCGAGGCATTGTTCGACCGATCAAGGTTCTCAGCCTGGCAGCAGCCCATGTGGCCGATGGTCTGGCGTCCACGCGCGTGCCAGTGCAACGCGCCCCCCGGGAGCTGGAAACCGTGGCGAAGCAGTTCAACCACATGCTCGATGCTCGGGAGCGGGCACTGACCCGACTGCAGGCAAGCGAAGAGCGCTTTCGCACGCTGGCCGAGCTTTCGTCGGATTGGTATTGGGAACAGGATGCTCAATACCGGTTTGTCCGGTTTGATGGACGTGTCCTGAAAGGCACGGGCATCCCCAGCGAAGAATATGTGGGCAAGACGCGCTGGGATCTACCGGCACAAAATCTGGGTCCGGACGACTGGGCGCAGCACCGTGCCCTGCTGGATAGGCACCAGCCGTTTCGCAACTTTGAGATATTGCGGCGTGGACGGGATGGACAGGAGTACTGGGGCTTGGTCAGCGGTACGCCCATCGTGGATGATCTTGGGGACTTCTGTGGCTACCGCGGCGTGGGTACGGATATCACCGAGCGCAAGCGTCTGGAGCAGGAGCGCCTGCGACTGTCCTTGCACATCGAGGAGCTGTCTCGCCGCATGGTGCAGACGCAGGAGGAAATGCAGCGCCGGTTTGCCCGCGAACTGCACGACCGCACCAGCCCCAACCTGGCGGCACTGCGCATCAATCTGGACATCATCACCCGGGCATCGCCCCAGGAGCGCGCCTCGGCTGATTTTGCGGGCCGTGTCGAGGACACGCAGGCACTGATTGCGGACACCACCGTGAGCGTGCGTGAAATCTGCGCGCAACTTCATCCGCCTGCCTTTGATTGCGGAGGGCTACTGGTTGCGGTGCAGAACTATGCGCAGCAGTTTTCCCGGCGCACGGGGGTGGCTGTGCATATCGAATGCACGCCGGGCGGGGCGCGGCTGGCACATGACCTGGAGTTGACGCTGTTTCGCATCGTGCAGGAGTTTCTGACCAACAGTGCCAAGCATGCCCAGGCCTCTTCGGTGCGTTTGCTATTGCAACTGGACTCCCGCCCGGTTGTGCTGGTGGCGTCGGACGACGGCGTGGGGTTTGATGTGGAGACGGCCCTGGCGTCACGCCACAGGGCGGGCCTGGGGTTGATCCACATGCGTGAAACAACCGAGTTTGCCGGGGGGCGTTTTACCCTGCAGTCGGCTCCGGGCCATGGCACCCGCATCTGTGTTGAAATCTGATATGCCCAGTTTCCAGCCTCCCACCACCCGCATTCTTCTGGCAGACGACCACCAGATGTTCCGCGAGGCGTTGTGCCATTTGCTGCAGACGCAATCCGACCTGGAAGTCGTTGGGCAGACCGGTGATGGCGCCCAGGTGCTGGCGCTCGCGCAACAGTGCAGCCCCGGGATCGTGTGCATGGACATCAGCATGCCAGGCATGGAAGGCCCGG
>JAUYGP010000365.1 GCA_030690515.1 Giesbergeria sp. | reverse complement strand
CAAAGCTTTGGGGGTCGCGGTTTTCATCGAGCTTGTAGCGTGCGATCAACTGCTTGCCCAGGTGGCCGCGTGCGCCTTCGGCAAACACGGTGTACTTGGCGTGCAGTTCCATGCCCAGCTGGAAGTCGCCCGTGGGTTCACCTTCCTTGCCCACGCCCATGTTGCCGGTGGCCACGCCCTTGACGGCGCCTTGTTCGTTGTAGAGCACCTCGGCGGCGGCAAAACCGGGGAAGATTTCCACGCCCAGGGCCTCGGCCTGCTCGGCCATCCATTTGCTGACGTTGCCCAGGCTGACGATGTAGTTGCCGTGGTTGTGCGCAAACGGGGGCAGCACCATGTTGGGCACACGAAAGCCCGAGCGCTCGCTCAGGAACATGTAGGCGTCTTCGGTCACTGGCTGGTTCAAAGGCGCGCCGCGCTCTTTCCAGTCAGGAATCAGCTCGGTCAAAGCCTTGGGGTCCATGATGGCGCCTGAGAGGATGTGCGCGCCGGGCTCCGAGCCTTTTTCGAGCACCACGACCGAGACATCCTGGCCGCGTTCAGCCGCCAACTGCTTGAGGCGGATGGCCGTGGCCAGGCCACCGGGGCCACCGCCCACGACCACCACGTCGTATTCCATGGCTTCGCGCGGACCAAATTGAGCGAGGATTTCTTCGTTTGTCATGGCGCTGCTCACACCCGCTCCAGAACAACGGCAATGCCCTGCCCCACGCCGATGCACATGGTGCACAGCGCATACTTGCCGCCCGTGGCGTGCAGGCGGTTGACGGCGGTGGTCGCCAGGCGCGCGCCGCTGGCCCCCAGCGGGTGGCCCAGTGCAATGGCGCCGCCCCAGGCGTTGACGCGTGCGTCGTCGTCCTGCAGGCCCAGTGCGCGCAGCACGGCCAGGCCCTGGGCGGCGAAGGCTTCGTTGAGTTCGATCACGTCCATGTGGTCGATGGTCAGGCCCGTCTGCGCCAGCACCTTGAGCGTGGCGGGCGTGGGGCCAAAGCCCATGATGCGCGGCGCCACACCGGCGGTGGCCATGCCGACCACGCGGGCGCGCGGGGTCAGGCCGTTCTTGGCGGCGCTGGCTTCGCTCGCCAGCAGCAGGGCGCAGGCGCCGTCGTTCACGCCCGAGGCGTTGCCGGCGGTGACGCTGCCGTCCGGGCGCACGACGCCCTTGAGCTTGGCCAGGGCTTCGAGGCTGGTCTCGCGCGGGTGTTCGTCCTGGCTGACGATGAGGGCGTCGCCCTTCTTCTGCGGGATGTGCACGGGCACGATCTCGCGCGCCAGGTGGCCTGCCTGGATGGCGGCCACGGCGTTCAACTGGCTGCGCAGCGCCATGCGGTCTTGCGCTTCGCGTTCGATCTTGAACTCCTGGGCGACGTTCTCGGCGGTTTCGGGCATGGAGTCGACGCCGTACTTCTCTTTCATGAGCTTGTTGACGAAGCGCCAGCCGATGGTGGTGTCGTAGACGGCGTTGCTGCGCGAGAAGGCGCTTTCCGCCTTGGGCATGACGAAGGGGGCGCGGCTCATGCTTTCCACGCCGCCGGCGATCATGAGGCCGGCTTCACCGGCCTTGATGGCGCGCGCGGCCGTGCCCACGGCGTCCAGGCCGGAGCCGCACAGGCGGTTGATGGTGGCGCCGGGCACTTCCACGGGCAGGCCGGCAAGCAGGCTGGCCATGTGGGCGACGTTGCGGTTGTCTTCGCCCGCCTGGTTGGCACAGCCATAGAGCACGTCGGTAACGGAGGCCCAGTCCACGCCGGGGTTGCGCTCCATCAGCGCCTTGAGGGGGATGGCGCCCAGGTCGTCGGTGCGCACCGAACTGAGGGCGCCGCCGTAGCGGCCGATGGGGGTGCGGATGGCGTCGCAGATGAAGGCTTGGGTCATGGTGTCAACACATTCAAGGGTGATTTCATTTCAGTGGTCGATGCGCAGGACGAGCTTGCCGAACTGCGCGCCCGACTCCAGGCGGTCGAGCGCGGCATGCACATCGTCGAGCGGGTATTCACTGTCGATCACCGGCCGCAGGCCGGTGCGCTCGACAAAACCGAGCAGATCACGGAACTCGCCATGGCTGCCCAGGCTGGAGCCGAAGATCTGCAACTGGCGCACGAAGAGGCGGCGCAGGTCCGCACCTGGCTGGTCGCCCGTGGTGGCGCCGCAGGTGACCAGGCGGCCACCGCGCACCAGCGACTTCAGGGCAGACGGCCAGGTGACCGCGCCCGTGTTCTCGAACACCACATCCACACCACGCCCGCCCGTGAGGGCCATGACCTCTTTCACCACATCGCCGGTCTTGCCATGGATGCCGTGATCGGCCCCCATCGCTCGTGCCCGTTCGAGCTTGGCATCGTCGCGCGAGGTCACGATGACGCGCGCGCCTACCGCCTTGGCCAGTTGCAGCGCCGCCAGCGAAACGCCGCCACCGATGCCGAAGACCAGCACCGTCTCCCACGGCTGAAGCCGCGCCTTGGAAAACAGCATGCGCCAGGCCGTGAGGTGGTTGACACCGAGGGCGGCCGCCTCGGCAAAATCCAGGTGTGCGGGCTTGGGAAACACCTGGGCCGCTGGCAGGCCGACCCACTGCGCAAAGGTGCCGTCGCGGTGCTCGCCCAGGAACTGGATGCGCACGCACAGGGCCGTGTCACCGCGCTGGCAGAACTCGCAGCGGCCGCAGCCGATGCCGGGGTGCAGCACCACCTCCTGGCCCGGGCGCAGCAGGGGTTCATCCGCATCCACGGCCTCCACCGTGCCCGCGCCGTCGAGCCCCAGGATCTGCGGCAAGCGGTGCGTGATGCCGGCACCGCTGTCGCGCATGTAGAGGTCCACGCGGTTGAGCGTGGCCGCGCGCATGCGCACCACCACCTGCCCTGGGGCGGCGGACGGCTTCTCGCGCTGCCCGATCTGGACGACCTCGTTGCCCCCATGGCCGGTGATGTATGCCGCTTTCATGCTTTCACTCCATCGCAGGCTGGCCTGCCCAGCACGGTGCTGGGCAAAGCACAAATCACATCTTGCACAAAGGCGATGCAGCGGGCGTGATCGTGGCCGGGTACGACTGCTCGATGACTGGGCGCAGCACGCCGTCGGCCATTTTCACGCGCGCCACGTAGTTGGGAATGATCATCTGGTTGTCGGCCGCGCGCACCAGGGCCTTGCCGTACAGCGTATCGACCGTGGCGCCGCGCAGAGCCTTGGTCACGTCTTCGGGCTTGACGCTCTTGGCCAGCGTCACGCCCTGGAACAGCACCATGGCGCCGTTGTAGGCCTGGGCTTCGGTGTCGGATGGCAGGCGGTTGAACTTGGCCTTGAACGCGGCCACGAAAGCCTTAGAAGCGTCGGAATCGACGTCGGGCGTGTAGCCCACGTTGCCCGGCATGCCCTCCATCAACTTGCCCGTGGCGTTGATGATGAAGTCGGACACCACCGCGTGGCCGATCATCGGGGTCTTCAGGCCGAAGTCGGCAGCCTGCTTGACGAAGGCAATGGCACCCGCCACCTCAGCCACCCAGATCGCGTCCACGTTGGCGGCCTTGAGCTGCTGGATGTAGGGCGCGTAGTCCTTGGTGCCCATGGGCACGAAGAGCTTGAGTGTCACCTTCTTGCCCTGGGCGGTCACGGTTGATTCGAAGGCCTTGGCCGAATCGTGGCCCCAGACGTAATCGGCCGCCATGATGGCGAAGTTATTGCCCTTGATGGTCTTTGCCCACTCGCCAATCATGGCCAGGTCCATCGCGTCGGAATGATTGGTGCGAATGAAGCGGGCGTTGCAGGCATCCTGGGTCAGCTTGTCAGCCTTGGAGATGCTGCCGATCAGCGCGGCATCCCAACGGCCCAGGTTCTGGCTGATGGCCAGCGAGATCGACGAGGCGATGGGGCCGATCAACAGGTTGTGGCCGTCGCGGGCCAGCTTTTCCGCCGCGCGGCGGCCGCCGTCGGGCGTGCTTTCGTCATCGCCCTCGGCCAGGAGGATCTTGCGGCCGTCCACGCCGCCCTTGGCGTTGGCCTCGTCCACGGCGAACTTGACGCCGTTGATCACATGCACGCCCATGGCGGAGTAAGCGCCCGACTTGGTCGACACCAGGCCGATCTTGATCGGCTCCATGGTCTGGGCCACTGCGCTCAGGGGCAGCGCGGCTACCAGAACGACGCCAGCGAGCATTTGTTGAAATTTTATGGTCTTGAACATGGTTGTCTCCTGAAAAATACCGGAAAAGGTCCGGCGGCCGGGTGCACTGCAATCAAACCATCACGTGTTTTTCGATGTCCTTCAGGCAATCGCGGGAGTTCTCAACACTGCCCTCGGCCACCACCGCGCCCTTGGCCATGGCCAGGTAGCGCTGCGCCACGCGCACCACCAGGCTCATGTTTTGCTCGATCAGCAGCAGGGCCGTGCCCTGCGCTGCCACCTGGTTGAATATGTCGGCCAGCTGGTCCACGATGACGGGCGCCAGGCCTTCGGTGGGCTCGTCGAGCAGGATCAGGCGGGGGTTGGCCATCAGCGCACGGCCCACGGCGAGCATCTGCTGCTGCCCGCCCGACAGCGCCGTGCCCGGGGTGTGGGCACGCTCCTGCAGGATGGGGAACAGCTTGTAGATTTCGGGCACGTTCCAGGGCCCCTTGCGGCCCACGGCAGCGCCCAGGTGCAGGTTCTCCTCCACCGTCAGGTTGGCCACGATGCGGCGCCCCTGCGGCACCACCGCGATACCGTGCTGCGCGGCGATATAGGGCCGGGGTTTGGTAATCGTCACGCCGCCAAACTGGATGTCTCCCGCACGCAGATGGGCCAGGCCCAGGACGGTGTTGACCACCGTGGTCTTGCCCACGCCGTTGCGGCCAATCAGCGCCACGCGCTCGCCAGCGCTCACATGCAGGCCCAGGCCATGCAGGATGTGGGCCGCGCCATAGAAGGCATGGACGCCATGCAGGTTCAACAAGGCGCTCATGCGGCACTCCCGAGGTAGGCTTCGCGCACCCGCGGATCGGCGCGCACGGCGGCCGGCTCGCCGCTGGCGATGACGCGGCCGAGTTCAAACACGGTGACGGCGTCCGAAATGCCGAACACCACATCCATGTCGTGCTCCACCAGCAGCACCGAGACATCCCAGCGCGCAGTCATCGCGCGCAGGTGCTGCGCCAGGTCCATCGACTCCTTCACCGACAGGCCGGCCATGGGCTCGTCGAGCATGAGCAGCTTGGGCCGGCCCACCAGGGCCAGGGCCAGGTCCAGGCGGCGTTGCTCGCCGTAGCCCAGGTCTTCGGCGATGGCATGGCTCAGGCGGGCCAGGTCCAGCTCGCGCAGCACGGCGTCGGCATCCGCGCCGGGGTCGAGCACGCCCATCTTGTAGGACGCCAGCTCCACCTGCTTGCGCACCGGCATGCCGCCGAAGATGCTGGTGCGCTGGAAGCTGCGCGAGAGGCCCCGCTGGCGGCGCTCGACAGCACCCAGGTGGCTCACGTCCTCGCCCGCCAGGATGACTTTGCCGCGCGTGAGGCGCGTGCGGCCGGTGATGGCATCGATCACCGTGGACTTGCCCGCACCATTGGGGCCGATGAGGCCGCGGATCTGGCCTTTTTCCAGGGTGAGTGCCACCCCGTCCAGCGCTTTGACGCCGCCATAGTGGATGGCCACGTCTTCGACTTGGAGAACGTAGGGGTTCATGTGTGTGTCCTTTGCGCCGTGCGCTCAGTGGCCGCCCGCATGGGGCATGCCCTGGGGCTTCTTGCCCCGGATCAACCGCTGCGCGGCACCGATGATTCCGTCGGGCGCGAACACGATGACCGCGATCAGGATTGCCCCGAAAATGGCCATTGAGTGCGTGGCGTACTCGCCCAGCAAATCCTTGAAAAGGAAATAAAGGATGGCGCCCACGATGGGGCCCAGGGGCTTCTTGAAGCCGCCCACCACCACCATCAGCAAAGTGATGGCCGAGACGCTCCAGTGCAGGTTTTCGGGCGAGACGAAGCCCGTGTTGAACACCGACAACAGCCCGGCGATGCCGGTGACCACCGCCGACAGCGCATACACCAGGGCCCGCGGCACGGTGGTGGTGAAGCCGATGAAGCGGGCGCGCTCCTCGTTGTCGCGGATGGCCTCGGTGATGGCGCCAAAGCGGGTGCGCAGGATCAGCAGCAGCGCCACGGTCACCAGCACCATCAGCACCCAGGCGATCATGAACAGCGTGGCCGGTTTGAGCAGCACCGACTGCTGCAGGCCAAACAGGGTGGACGGCCAGTGGACGCTCATACCGTCCGCGCCTCCGGTGATGCCACGGGCCCGCGACGCCAACAAATAGGCCATCTGGCCGATGGCCAGGGTCAACATGCCGAACGCAATGCCCGGCACCCGAACGATGACCAGGCCGATGAGAAATGCCAGCACGCCGATGGCCAGCAACACCACCAGAATGGCCCACTCGGCCGGCATCCACTCCAGAGTCAGGATGACACCCATGCCGTAACCGGCGGCGCCGAAGAACAGCGCATGGCCAAAGCTGACCAGGCCGTTCTGCTTGAGCAAAACACCCACCCCCAGGGCGAAGATGGCGTAGATGATGGCCTGGGTGAACATACCCAGGAGGTTGCTGGACGTGGTCAACAGCAGGATGGCAACCCCTGCCAGCAGGGCGAGGAGCGAGAGGACGCTGGTACGGATGAGACCCATGGTTTTTCTCCCAGCTTTCAGGTGCGGCTGCCGGCCAGGCCGGAGGGCTTCCAGACCAGGATGGCGATCATGAAGATGAAGGGCAGCAGCACCGACACCTCCGGCAGGTACACGGCTCCCACGGCCTGCATCATTCCCAGCAGCAACGCGGCGATGAAAGCGCCGGCCAGCGAGCCCAGGCCGCCAATCACCACCACCACGAAGGAGTCGATCAGCACGTCCGAGCTCATGTGCGGCGACAGCGACAGAAAGGGTCCTGCCACCACACCGGCCAGGCCGGCCAGTGCGCTGCCCAGGCCCACCACACCAGCGCTCAGCGCGTCGGTATTGACGCCCTGCATGGAGGTGGTCACCGGGTCGGTGCTGGCCGCGCGCACAAACAGGCCGATGCGGGAAAAACGCAGCCACAGCGTCAGCCCCAGGGCCACCGCCGCGCCGACCACGATCACGCCAATGCGGTAGGCCGGAACCTCATTGCCCCAAAGGTTGACCGAGAAGTTGAGCAGCTCGGGCGTGAACAGCGAGAGATTGGCCTTGCCCCAGATGAAGACCACCAGGTCTTCGAGGATGAGCAGCAGGCCGAAGGTCACCAACATCACGTTGAGCGGCTCGCGGTCCTGCAGCAGGCGAAAGCCGTAGCGGTCGAGCAGCACCCCCACCCCGGCCATGACCAGGGGCACCACCAGCAGCGCCACCCAGAAGTTGCTGTGCTGCGCCACCGAAAACCCGATGTACGCCCCCAGCATGTAGAGCGCGCCATGGGCAAAGTTCACCACACGCCGCAGGCCATAGATCAGCGCCAGGCCCGAACTCATCACGATGAGCAGGGCGCCGTACACCAATCCGTTGAAAAGATTGATCGTCAACATGTTCTTGTCTCCTGGTGCGGGTTCTCGTGGCCCGTCTGGGGACCATCAGCAACCCTTATTGCTATGCTATTGATAGCTTTTAGCGTATATATTTATTGGCTTAGAGGCATAAAACACATGAAAAATACGCTTGCCCTCAGCGGTGCTGGAAGTCCGGCTTGCGCTTGCCCAGGAAGGCGTGCATGCCCTCGTGCGCGTCGGCACTGGCAAAGCGCGCATGCAGCGCCCGGCGCTCGACCAAGATGCCCTCGGTCAGCGGGCTTTCCCAGGCACGGTTCACCGATTCCTTGATCGCCACCAGCGCGGGCAGCGAGAACGACGCAATCTGCGCGGCCAGG
>JAUYGP010000357.1 GCA_030690515.1 Giesbergeria sp. | reverse complement strand
ACCGTGAAAACTACGCTGGCATGGGGCCGCTCTCCCGTTTCGCTGTGCTGTGCCAGCGACACAAACGCATACTGCTCGCTGCCCCCGTGGACACTGTCGTCGCTCACCAACGCCAGAATATCTTCATCAAATATCTCGCTCTTGCGATCGGCAAGTTCCTTGAAACGAGCGAACGCAGCATTGGTATCTGCCTCGCTTTCCAAACTCACTCCCAGATCCTGCAAGCGCTGCTTGAAAGCGTTGCGGCCGCTGAGCTTGCCCAGAACGATCTTGTTGGCACTCCAGCCCACGTCCTCGGCACGCATGATTTCGTAGGTATCACGCGCCTTGAGCACCCCGTCCTGGTGGATGCCGCTGGCATGGGCAAAGGCATTCGCGCCCACCACCGCCTTGTTGGGTTGCACCACAAAGCCTGTCGTCTGGCTCACCATGCGACTGGCCGCGAGGATGTGCTGCGTATCGATACCCACTTCCAGATCAAAGTAGTCCTTGCGTGTCTTAACGGCCATAACCACTTCTTCCAGCGAGCAGTTGCCGGCACGTTCGCCCAGGCCGTTGATGGTGCATTCGACCTGGCGTGCGCCGCCGATCTTGACGCCAGCAAGTGAATTGGCCACCGCCATGCCCAGATCGTTGTGGCAGTGAACCGACCAGATCGCCTTGTCACTGTTGGGGATGCGCTCACGCAAGGTCTTGATGAAGTTACCGTACAGCTCAGGCACGGCATACCCCACGGTGTCGGGCACATTGATGGTGGTAGCACCCTCATGGATCACGGCTTCGATAACGCGGCAAAGAAAGTCCACTTCGCTGCGGTAACCGTCCTCAGGGCTGAACTCAATATCGCCCACCAAGTTGCGTGCGAAGCGAACCGACTGTCTCGCCTGCTCCAGCACCTGCTCGGGCGTCATACGCAGCTTTTTCTCCATGTGCAGCGGGCTGGTGGCAATGAAGGTGTGAATGCGTGCCCGGTTGGCTCCCTTGAGGGCCTCCGCCGCACGCGCAATGTCGCGGTCATTGGCGCGCGAGAGCGAGCAAATGGTGGAATCCTTGATCGAGTTGGCGATCAGTTGCACCGCCTCGAAATCGCCATTGGAGCTGGCCGCAAAACCGGCTTCGATCACATCCACACGCAGGCGCTCCAACTGGCGTGCAATGCGCAGCTTCTCGTCGCGCGTCATGGATGCACCGGGCGACTGCTCGCCGTCGCGCAACGTGGTATCGAAAATGATCAGTTTGTCAGCCATGTGGTTTCTCCTGGTTCCTGGTGGGT
>JAUYGP010000354.1 GCA_030690515.1 Giesbergeria sp. | reverse complement strand
CACGATCAGGGTGCTGCCCATCAGCCAGTAAAGCACCGTGGGCTTCCATTTGATGAAGGTTTCGCTGTGCGCCAGCAGGGTCGCTCCGCCAAAGAGCACGATCACTCCCAGGCTGAGCCATTGCATGGGCTCGACCTTGCCGTGCTTGATTCGCAGGTAGGCAATTTGCACCACGGTGGCGGCGATGGCGATGCCTGTCGCAACGTAGATGCCCCAGAACTTGAAGGCAACAAAGAACAGGATGATGGGGAAAAAGTCGATCAGCAGTTTCATAGCTTGGGCGGTGGTGCCTTGTCAGGAGGCGTCTGGAGCAAAGTCCAGCGACGCCGAGTTCATGCAATAGCGCAGGCCTGTGGGGGCCGGGCCATCCTCGAAAACGTGGCCCAGGTGCGACCCGCATTGTGCACACACTGTTTCGGTGCGGCTCATGCCGTGGCTGCTGTCGGTGATTTCGGCAATGGCACCGGGCACGGCCTGCGAGAAGCTGGGCCAGCCGCAGCCCGCGTCGAACTTGGTGCCCGAGTCAAACAGCTTGTTGCCGCAGCAGATGCAGTGGTAGCTGCCGTCGTCCCAATGGGCTTCGAACTTGCCGGTAAATGGGCGCTCGGTGGCAGCGTGGCGGGTGATTGCCAAAGCGCCCGGTTCCGCGTTCTTGGCCTGCAGCGCTTCCTGCCACTGCGTCTCGGTCTTCTGGATGGGGTAGTTCATGATGAGCAGCTAATGGAGAGTTGCTGGGCCCAGTCGGGTGGGAAATCAGCATAGACCTCGAACCCTGGGTGTTCGTTAAACGGATGCTCCAGCAAGGCTTGGAGCGTATGGACCTCAGAAAAATTCCCTGCCTGCGCAGCGCGAATGGCCTGTTCTGCGAGGTGGTTGCGTAAAACAAATAGGGGATTTGTTTTAAGCATCAAATTGGCATCTGGCGCAATACCAGTAAGCGCTAGATGCTCTGAATACAGTAGCATCCAGCGATCGAAACCTGCACGATCAGCAAACAGGTCACGCACCGGTTCATGGTTGCCCGAGGCCACGGCCAGCGACAGGCGGCGCCAGAAGATGGTGTAGTCCACGGCATTGTCGGCCAGCAGGTGAAGAATGCCGTCGATCAGCGTGCTGTCACTCTCGTGCGCCGTCGCCAACCCCAGTTTGCTGCGCATGCGTGCCATGAACTCGGCCGGATAGAGCGCCACGAAGGACTCCAGTGCGGCCATGGCAATGGCCGGGTCGCCTATCAGGGGCTGCAACGCCTGGCCCAGCCGGTACAGGTTCCAGCGCACCACTGCGGGTTGCTGCTGGAAGGCGTAGCGGCCCTGGTGGTCGCTGTGGTTGCAGATATGGCCCGGATCGAACGCATCGAGAAACTGGAAAGGGCCGTAGTCGATGGTCAGGCCCAGGATGCTCATGTTGTCGGTGTTGAGCACGCCGTGGCAAAAGCCGACCGCCTGCCATTGCGCCACCAGGGCCGCAGTGCGTTCGCTCACGGCTTGCAACAGCGCTGCGTAGCGGTTGCCGTCAAAGCCCGCGCCAGCGTGGCACTCGGGGTAGTGGTGTTCGATTACAAAATCGGCCAGCGTCTGCAATTCGGTCAATTGCCCGCGCGCAGCGAAATGTTCGAAGTGCCCAAACCGGATGAAGCTGGGCGCAGCGCGGGTGACCACGGCGGCCGTCTCCATGGTCTCGCGGCGCACCGGCTCGGGCGAGCCCGTCAAGCACAAGGCGCGCGTGGTGGGTATCCCCAATGCGTGCATGGCTTCGCTGCACAAATACTCGCGAATACTCGACCGCAGCACCGCCCGGCCATCCCCCATGCGTGAATAGGGCGTGAGGCCGCTGCCTTTGAGCTGTATTTCCATCGGCCCTGCCGGTGTTTCCACCTCGCCGAGCAGAATAGCCCGGCCATCGCCGAGTTGTCCGGCCCATACGCCAAACTGGTGGCCGCTATAGACGCTGGCCAGGGGGGCGCTGCCGTGCAAGGGTGTGTTGCCGCTAAAGGCCTGCAATGCCGCATCGGAGCGCAGCCATTCCGGATCCAGCCCAAGGTCCTGCGCCAGGCCCGCGCTGGCGCCCACCCAATAGGGGGCGGGCAGGGGGGTTGGTAGCAGTGGGGTATGGAAAGCGGGCCCCAGAGCGGCGAAGCGGTTGCGCCAAGTCAGGCCGCAATCGGCTCGCTCTGGGCGGTCTTCAGGCAGGTTCATGCGGTCATTGTCCCGCAGGGTGCAATGCCCGTGGCGTGCAGGGCTATCCCGCGTGGCTGGCCGCCGAGCGGCGGGGCGGTAGCTGGGTACGGTATTGCCCTGGAGGCATGCCAAACCAGCGTCGACAGGCGCGAAACAGATTGCTCTGATCGGCAAAACCAAGCAGGTCGGCCACCTCGCCCAGGCTGCGGTGCGCGTCGCTCAGGTACTGGCGGGCCAGCTCGCACCGGGTTTCGTCCAGCAGTTGCGCAAAACTGCTGGACTCGGCCAGAAGGCGGCGCTGGAGGGTGCGATCGGACAAGTGCAGGCGTGCTGCGATGTCGTCGCGGCGCGGCTCTCCTTGGTGCAAAACACGCGCCAATTCGCTGCGCACGCGCGTGCTGACGTGGGTTTGGCCGAGCTCGTCCAGCCGTTCTTCGACCAGCCGACCATGCAATTCCCACAAACTGGGGTTGTGCGTGGGAATCGGGCTGAGCATGTCCTGTCTGGCCAGCAGCATGCGACTGGCAGGCTGGTCAAAGCGCATAGGCACGCCAAAAGCAACCCGAAGAGGGCCCGGGTTGACGGGCGCCGGATAAACCCATTCCACTGCCAGCGGTTCGACCTTTTGGCGTGTGAGCCACTGGCACAGCATGAGCAGGGTCAGCATGCCGTACTCCACGCGCTGGCGAGGTACTGGGCGGGCCGTGCCGATGTGGCCAAGGGTCAGCCAGAACCCCTGGGCATCGTCTTCCTGTAGTGCAAAAGTGGCGGCGTCCGACACCACGGCCATCTGCCGTGCCAGCCGCTCAAACCCTGCACGCAGGCAGGGGGCCGATGCGAGTGCGTGGCCCACCACGTCCAGGTAGCCGTAGCGTGCTGCCAGTGGTCGGTCGAGGCCGAGGTGGATGTTGCCAGACTGCGCCACAGCAAGATCCCAGACCTGGCTCAAGGCATCGGCGGGAATGCGGGCCGCAGGGTCTTGCAGCACCGCGATGTCGATACCCACCTGTGCAAACAGCGACGGGGTGTCCAGGCCCTGGGCCGACATCATGTCCGCAACGCCTTTGACCCATGCGGCAGAGCTGGTGCGGCCAATCGTCCCGTTGGACGGTATCGGTGAGCGGGGGGCGCGTGAAGTCATTGTGTTGGCGTGGTAGCGACAGTGGCTTAGGGGAGGGGGCTCTACAGAATGGCAGGGTGGCCGTTCAGGGCCGCAAGTGTGGACCGGATGTCGCTTGCGTGCCCATTCTTGAAAACCCCCATGAGGAGACAAACATGTTGAAGTTGCGGTTCTTGGTGCAGTGGTGTGGTCTTGCCTTGCTGGCAGGCACGGTGGTCGGTTGCGGTGGAACGCTGGGCACGGATGCGCCGGAGTTGCGTGAGACGACCTATGGCGTTGTTCGTGGGGTCAATGACAGTGCCGTCTCGGGCACCTATGCATGGAAAGGCATTCCGTTTGCACAAGCTCCTGTGGGGGCGCTGCGCTGGCAGCCTCCGGTCGAACCCACCGCCTGGCCAGGCGTGCGCGATGCGCGTACCTTTGGCAACGCTTGCCTGCAAATGGGCCGCATTTATGGGCCAGGTGCGAACAACCGGTTCGACGACAGCATTGCGCAGACACTGGGCACCCCGGTGGGCAGCGAGGATTGCCTGACGCTCAACGTCTGGCGCCCGGCGACGTCCCAGGAGCGCCTGCCTGTGATTTTGTTCCTGCATGGCGGTAGCGCCATTTCTGGGTATACAGCGGATCCGGTGTATGACGGCGCGGCGCTGGCGCGCACGGCCAATGCTGTGGTGGTGACGGCCAACTACCGCCTGGATGTGCTGGGTTTTCTGAACCTGCCGCAGCTGCAGCCGGGTGCGCTGACAGCGACCGGTAACTACGCGCTGCTGGACAATGTGCAGGCGCTGCGGTTTTTGCAGCGCAACGCGGCAATCTTTGGCGGTGATGCGGGCAATGTCACCCTGATGGGGCAATCGGCGGGTGCCATCAATGCCTTGGCCCTGCTGACCGTGACGCAGGCGAAAGGCTTGTTCCACAAGATCATTCCCATCAGCGGCGGTCTGTCATTGGCTGCCAATCTGCCCAAAGGAACCCTTCCTACCCTCAAACCCGCAGAAGCCTACGCGGCCCAGGCGGGTCTGCTGCTGGCGCACCTCATCGTGGCCGATGGGCTGGCGGCCGACCTTGCTGCAGGGCAGGCGTTGGCAGCGACGTGGCCAGCCGCAAAGGTGGCCGACTATCTGCGCGCAAAGGATGCGCGGGTGCTGCTGCAAACGGTTCTCAAGAACGGCCTCACTGGTTCGGGGCCCATTCCGGATGGCAACCTGTTGCCTGCCAATCCCATGGCAGAAATGGCTGCCGGCCACTACCACAAGGTGCCCGTGCTGGCCGGTTATACGGGCGAAGAGGGCAAGCTTTTTGCGCCTTTCCTGGCCTTGCTGGGCGGCAAACCGGGCATAAAAATCGGTGACGCTGAGCGCTTTCGCATGATGCAGGCGTTTGACCCTGATGCGCCGACCACACTCTCGGCGGCCGATATCCTTGATCCGTCTTACCTGCCGGTCACTGCCCCGGCCACAGGCTACAACGCCCGTACGGGCTTGTTGGGCAAGCTGTTCATCGCACCCAGCCGCGACAACCTTTTGCAGACCCTGCGTTCCCAGCAATCCAATGTATGGGCCTACCAGTTCAACTGGGCGCAGCAGCCCGCACCTTGGAATGATGTGTACGGCGCCGCCCATGCATTCGATCTGCCGTTTATGTTGGGTAATTTTGGTCCTTCGGTGTTCGCCAGGGCAACCAATAGCCGAACCAATGCGCCTGGGCGCGAGGCACTCTCAAAAGCCATGATGGGCAGTGTGCAGTCTTTTGTGCACACGGGCGACCCGAACCATGCAGGGCTGGGCAAAGCATGGTCGACCTGGCCTCGCCAATGGATCTTTGACGCGGGACCGGCGGACTTGCGTATGGGTCTGGAGTAGGCGGGTGCGGTGGCTTGTTCAGTCCTGGGCGGTGGCCGCCAGGTGCGCCGTGAGCGCGTCATCGTCCACGATGGCCACGCGCCCGAAGTCCAGCGACACGATGCCCGAGGCTTCCAGCGCGCGCAGCACGCGGTTGACGGTCTGGCGGGACAGGCCGCACAACTGGCCGAGTTCTTCTTGTGTGAGGTTGAGCCTGCGTGTGCTGCGCCAGAAAAGGCGGCTCAGGTACAGCGCGACCCGGTGTTCTGTCGAGCGCATGCGGCCAGCTTCGATGATGGCCATGGCCTGGCCTAGTCGCAGGTTCATGTGCAGCACCAGAAACTGGTTGAATGCCAAGCTGGTTTCGCGCAAGGTGGCGAACAAAGGCAGCGGCAGGCACAGCAACTGGGTAGGGCGCAGGGCCACCACGTCGTACTTGCGGGGCTCGGGCTTCATGGCGGAGCCTTCGCCAAACCAGTCACCGTCGGACACACCGATAAACGCGGAGGCGCGCCCACTGGACGCCGGGCTTTGCAGCATGACCAGGCCTGAGAGCACGGCGTGCCAGCCCTCCACGGCAGAGCCTGCGGGCAACATGACGTCGCCTTTGGCGCCTTCGGTGGAATACACGCTGTGGTGCAGTCGCTCCTGTAGGTCGGTTGGCACAGAGGCAAACCACGGCTGGCAGGCAATGAAGCGTTCCGCAGAAGGAGTGGTGCAAAACATGACGAGATTGTCGCTGCATGTGTGCGTTAGATTGCGGGAAAACCCGCATCAACTGTCGGACAGGCGACATGTGTTGGATTTCCACCCCCGGCACCGCACACTCTGCTGTCTTTGCGTCGAGTGTGATGCAGGCGCGTCGCAACGAAACGGAGACTGAAATGCTGAACAAGAGATGTGTGCTGGGTGTGCTGGCCTCACTGGCGCTGCTGGCGCCCTGGGGCGTGTTGCATGCGGGGCCGGGCGTGACCGACAGCGAGATCGTCATTGGTCAGTCGCTTGGCTTGACCGGTCCGTTGGCCGCCATGGCACCCGAACTGGTGA
>JAUYGP010000349.1 GCA_030690515.1 Giesbergeria sp. | reverse complement strand
AGGCCTGCCCAAACCGGTTGCCCAGGAAATCCTGCAGCGCCACGGCCTCTTGCCCGACAAAGCCCTTTTGCGGCAACTTGCCCTGGGCCACCAGATCCAGCGCAGTGCAGATCCCGGCGGCCGTGGTGCGCTGGATGGCGCTCAGCCGGTGGCCCGCCACCTCGGTGCCAAGGATGCGGCCCGAATACGAATCCTGCACCAAACGCCCGCCGCGCAGCCCTGAGGCGCTGGCAAACACCACGATCACATCCTGCTCGGTGGTGGGAATGGCCGCCTCGAAAATTTCCTTGAGCAGATCGCGCCGGTCACGCAGGCGCAGGTCGTTGAGCAGCAGCTTGAGAATGGCGCAATGGCCGGGGTAGCGGATCGACTTGTAGTCCACCTGCCGCGCTTTGCCCGCCAGGGTTTCGGTCAACGTGCCCAGGCCGCCCGATGTGTTGAAGGCCTCGTATTCCACGCCATCAAGCGCAAAGGTTTCCAGGCCGTCTAGCGCCGCAACGGTGGTGGCCTGGCCGTCCACGATGGCTTCGCACGGGTTGCAGTATTCGTTGATCAGGCCTTCTGTGCTCCAGGTCAGGTTGTAGCGCAGCGCCCCTTGCGGGTAGCGTGGCAGCGCCCCCACACGCATGCGCAGGCTGTGCAGCTCGTCGAAGCGGCGCGCCAGGTCGTGCCCGACGATGCCGATGAACCCCGGCGCCAGCCCGCACTGGGGCATGAGCACACTGCTTGCATCCTGGGCCAGGGCGCGGATGGCCTGGGTGCTTTGCACGTCTTCCGTCAAATCAAAGTAGTGCACACCGGACTGCGCGCACAGCGTGGCCACACCCACGGCGCAGTGAAACGGCAGCGCATTGAGCACGGCGTAGCGGCCGCTGATGGCGGCTTGCAATGCAGCATCGTCGGGGGTCACCCGCGTGGCCACGCCCAGCGCGGCCACGGCCTCCAGGCGCGCCGCATCGCGGTCGGCGACCAGAACGTCGTAATCGCCGCTGCGCGATAGCAGCAACGCCATGGCAAAGCCGATATGGCCTGCGCCGAGGATGGTGATGGAACGGCGGGGGATGGTCATGGTGTGTCTCCTCGTTGTGTCGGTGGTGCTGTGGTTCAGCTCACCTGATGCTACGGTGCAGTGCTGTCAATGTGTAGCGTGTAAATCGTCGAATACCTTGCTAATATTCGTCAAAATAACGAAACCGATCGACACAAGTCATGAACACCTCCCTGGACGCCACCGACCGCCAGCTTCTGAGCCTGCTCCAGGCCAACGCGCGCGAGAGCACGTCCACGCTGGCCCGGCGCCTGGGTTTGGCGCGTACCACGGTGGTGGCGCGCATTGCCCGGCTGGAGCGCACGGGTGTGGTGGCAGGCTATGGCGTGCGCCTGGGTGCGCCCCTGGACAGCGCCGCCGTACGCGCCTGGTGCAGCCTGAGCTTGCTGCCGCAAACAGCGCCCGCCGTGCTGCGCGCCCTGGCTGCCATGCCCGAGGTGGAAGAGGTATCGGCCGTGAGCGGCCAGTTCGACTACCTGGCATTTTTGCGCTGCGCCAGC
>JAUYGP010000321.1 GCA_030690515.1 Giesbergeria sp. | reverse complement strand
GCTGGCGGGCAGGCTGTTGGGGGTGAGCACATCCACCTCCATGCCTAGCAACTGCTTCAGTTCAAACCGGATCGCGCCAATGTCCATCAGCGTGGTTTGCTCTGTGGGCTCTACCAACAGGTCGAGGTCGCTGTCGGCTGTGTCATCCCCATGCAGCGCCGAGCCAAACACCCGCACGCTGCTCACGCGGTGGCGCAGTGCGATCTCGCGGATTTGCGAGCGGTGGAGGGAAAGGGCTTCGGATGGGCGCATGAATTGGAGTTTAGTGGCGCTGAGTGTGTTTGAACATAATCGGCCTCTGGCGCTTGTTGGTATTACGCTGATAGCTACCAAATATGTAGCTAATCTTTGTCGAAAAAGATGACCTCATGGTCGCGGTTGATGTTTGCCAAAACATAAGGGTTGCGCACCGCGCCCGGCTCCACCAGATCCACGCCTCGACCTAATAGCGCCTCCAGATCAGCCTTGGCACCAAAAATCGATTGGAGCCCAGGTTCCACGCTAGGCGAAAACTCCACCAGAAAGTCGGCATCGCTGCTCGCCGGGTCAAAGTCACTCGCCCGCGCAGCCGAACCAAATACCTCTAGCCGCTGAATACCGTAGCGCTGGCAGATGGCGGCAATGCCGGGGCGGTGTTGAGCAATGGCGGGGTGCATGGGGCTCCGTCAACTAGTCGCTGGTCTTGGCGTTTGACTGCGCAGGCGGCTCATCACGCTCGCGCAAAAATTCTTGGGGAGTGATGTGCAGCACTTTCCCGTTTTCTGCGACGACCATGTACGTGTCTGACCGCTTGGCATCTTCAGCTGCGCGCAGCCCCGCACGCGTCAGCGCTGCCAATGCGGCTTGGGCGGTCCTTGAGGCGGAGGATGTTGGGGCTAATGCACTCATGGGTTGACTCCTTCAGACAGCAATATCGGCGGTCGGTGCTGGTTGTTATATAGGAACCACGCGTTGACGATGGGTTTGTACGTCTTTTCGAACTGGTTCAGCCCTGCCGCAAACCGGCGACGAATCACATCGTCTGGAATGTTGTGCCCACCTTGGGACACTCGAATCCTTACCCGATCAATCGCCATTTCAGCCGTTGGTAATTGCAGAAAATACAAGCTGACGTGATACCCAAGTGATCGCCAATGCAGCAACTTCGCTGCATAAGCCCGCCCCGACAAAGTGGTTTCCAACGCAAAACTGCGGCGATGGGCGACATGGTCGTCAATTTCCGCCAGCATGATCCGTCCCGCCTTAATCGCAGCGACTTCGGGTGCAAAAGGCGACAGGCCAGCTGCAATCAGGTCGGCATTCACAAACACCGGGCACTGAGCCTCGACGGGAAGAAACTCGCGCGCAAACGTCGTTTTACCGGCACCGTTGGGGCCCGCAATGATGATGGCGCGCGGCTCGGTTTCAGTCATGGATGGGACGCAGTCTGCGGGTCAGTGCAAAGCCAGGTCCTGCGGCCACAAAAAGTAAGGGCCAAATCGGGACTTGGCGACAAACTCCACGCCCGCCTGCTCGCCCTTGACCGTGAGCGTGTGCTTGTCCCCCTGCTGCGTGAGATAGCCCAGTCCGGTGGCCCGGTCCAGCAGTTGTGCCGTTTTGAGTCCGAACTTCTGAGCCAGTTTGGAAGATGGAACCTTGTCGCCGCTGGATGTCTCGCTATCGGTGCTTGAGGCTTCTGAACGTTGCGTTGCAGTAGGTTCAGGCTCGCTGCTGGCGACGCGCTCCAGCGATATCCGCACCTCATCGCTGATTCGAATGATGCGCTGCGCCTCCTCGTAGGCGTCTTTGTAGAGCTGTCCATCGTCGCTGCGCTGAATCAGGATGCCCATCTCGTTGTTGTTCACCTGGCTGAATTCGTACAGATTCAGGCTGGTGATGATGCACATCTCTTCGTTCATGTAGCACTTGGCGTGCAAGTTCTTGCAGAAGCTGGTGCGGATGTAGGTAAGGCCGCGCAGCCATTCAATCTCTTGTGGCTGTAGCTCGCTTTTGCCGTAGACGATCCGCACGTCGATCTTCAGGCGGTTTTTGTCTGCCAGAAGCTCCTTCATCCGGTCGTTGAGCTTGAGGAAAGGGCTGATCAGTATCAAGCGGTCTGATGCGCCTTTGATCAGTTCTTCAAGGTGGTAGTTGGTGCCGGTTGTTGAAAGAAACTTTGCCATTTATGTTTATCTCCCATAAAACTCATCGCTTATGGCTTGTTGACTGCAGATGACCTCGATATAAGTAAAGGAAAAAGGCAATACCATTTCCCCCGTTGCCCATTGCATGGATGAGATTATCAGAAGCAGGTAGCTTTATGACTTTCCGTAATAGTCTATTCGCAATTGTGAAATCGCAGAATTCAATTTATCTACATTGCCAAGTTTTGCAGCTTCTACGAGTCGCTTTGCCTTGATATTTAAATCCAGCTTATCTAAATCAAATGCTTTCACTAGTTGAATAAATCTGGCTTTAGGCTTTTCATATCCCAGTTTGTTTAGCATTCGCGCATCGCTCGGGAGACAGTCGTTCAAGTAGTACTGCCACCTATCAATGGTAAAACCTTGCATGATTGCCGAAGCATCTGATTGCGCTGCATTGCATATGCCATAGGAATTTCCCAAATAGACGCACAAGACCGCCGTAGCACAAATTGGAAATGCATGGATCGGGAGCGTCGTGCCAAGGCCTCTAAGTTCCTTCGTTGGACCTGGCTCGTTGTAATAGTTGTTAAGAGCCTCATGGGCCTCAATAAGCTTCTCGGCCGCTTTAATAAACGTATGGGACCGAACGTTTTCTGGCACATAGTCAAATCCTTGTACTTTCAACAAGGCACTCTTCAGACCCGCCGATGCAACTTGCGCGCCAGCACTGTAAGCGGCGGAGTAAGCGGTCCCGATACTCCATTTCTCATTGTCATGAATCGTTGGCCAAATGAGCGGAAGAACGACGTTGAGATTGGCTAAAGCATTTTCCAGCTGTGCCCCTTTGCTTGAGCGCGCTAGGTTTAGCAAAATTCCTAGAGTGATTTTTCTAAAGAAGTATGGAGAGATTAGTAGATTTTGAATTTCGTTCGCATCGGACTTAAATGCCTGCTTTTCCAAAGCGGACCGAAACTCAGCAAACTGAGTTGAAACTTCAACTTTTTGTTTGCCAAGAATATTTCTAACGCACGCTTTGAGTGCTTGCGTTGCTTCCGCCGGATCCATGGATTCCTCTGGATCAACGTCGTTGCCT
>JAUYGP010000320.1 GCA_030690515.1 Giesbergeria sp. | reverse complement strand
CCTGAAATGAAAGAAGCACCATGCCAAACACTCTGCAACGCTGGGAGCTCAACCGTTACGGCGCCCACAACCTGAGCCTCGAAACCGATTCTGTGCCCCGTCCCGGCCCAGGCGAGGTGCTTGTGCGGGTGGAGGCTGTTTCGCTGAACTACCGAGACAAGTTGATGATCGACAACGGTATGGGTATGCCGCTGGCCATGCCCTTTACCCCTTCGTCCGACATGTGTGGCACCGTCATCGCGACGGGCGCAGGCGTGACGCGCTGGCGTGCGGATGACCGCATTGTCAGCACGTTCTGGGCTGGCTGGACCGATGGCACCTGCCCTGCGGATGCGTTTGCACTCGGTGGCACCGGCCCGGGCATGCTTGCCAGCCACGTGCTGCTCAACGAACACTGGGCCGTGGCGGCGCCGCGTTCACTCACGGCGGCGCAGGCCAGTACCTTGCCCTGCGCTGGACTGACCGCATGGTTTGCACTGGTGGAAACCGGCGCCTTGCGGGCCGGGCAAACGGTGCTGGTGCATGGCACTGGCGGGGTGGCCTTGTTTGGACTGCAAATTGCCCGCGCCCATGGCGCGCAGGTCATCGTAGTGTCGGGCAGCGACCACAAGCTGGAGCAAGCCCGCGCACTGGGGGCCAGCCATGGCATCAACCGCCAGGGCACGGCCGATTGGGTCAGCGCCGCGCGCGAGTGGACCGGTGGACGGGGCGTGGACCATGTGCTGGAGATTGTGGGCGGCGCCAACCTGGGCCGCTCGTTGCAAACACTGGGCCAAGGCGGCCGTGCCTCGGTGATTGGCATCCTTGAGGGCGACCAAATCAGCAGCTCGGTGTTTCCCGTGATCATGGGGCGCCCCACCATTCAGGGCATCAGCGTGGGGCACCGCCGGGCGCTGGAGGAACTGGTTCGTGCGGTCGATGCCACCGGTCTGCAACCGGTGATTGCCGCTGAATATGACTACACAGAGCTCCCCCGGGCGCTGGAGCATCTGGCGCGTGGTCCTTTCGGCAAGGTTGTACTGAAATTCTGAGCAGCCTCCCCGCAGGCCACCTGATAAGGCGTTTGTCGATGTTGGCGGAGCGGCGTGCCAGTGCACGCCGTCACCGTGCCAGTGCACGCCGTCACCGTGCCAGGGCGGGCGATGCGAAAGCAAATTATCTATTCATGAATAGAGCATTTAAGAGTGAAAATATCGCAAAATTATCTATTCATATAATGGCGCATGCCACCCCCATTCCCCCACACTGACCCTCTCCTGCGGGCGCTGCGCCGCAAGGGTGGCGTGGCCACGAGCGCGGAACTGGTGGCCGAGTTGGGTGTGAGCCAGCCCACGGTGTCGCGCGCCCTTCAGCCGCTGGTGCGTGCGGGCCGGGTGCGCAAGGTGGGCGCGGCACGTTCGCAACGCTACCTGCTACCGCGTATGGTGGGCGGGGTGGGAGACGACATTCCCATCATGCGCGTGAACCATGCGGGCGTCCCGGCACCGTTCGGCCGTATGGTGCCCTTGCCGGGTGGGGCTTTCTGGGTGGATGAGGAAGACGGCGTGAGCGAGCGCCACGATAGCCTGCCCTGGTTCCTGGCCGACATGCGGCCCCAGGGGTTCATGGGCCGCAACTTTGCCCACAACCACCCCGATCTGCAGCTGCCGACCGACCCGCGCCACTGGTCCGACGACGACATGCTGCGCGCCCTGGCGCTGCGCGGCGAGGACCTGCCAGGCAACCTGCTCGTGGGTAGTGCTTCGCTGGAGCGCTTCCACACCCTGGCTGCGCGCCTGGTGTGTGCGGATTCGGCAGACGACTACCCTACGCTGGCCCGCAGCGCCCTGCGGGGGCAGTTGCCGGGCTCGTCAGCCGGTGGCGAGCAGCCCAAATTCTGCTGCGTCACGCAGGGGCGCAGCGTGATTGTGAAGTTTTCCAGCGGCGGCGACAGCCCGGTCGACCAGCGCACCCGCGATTTGCTGCTGTGTGAGCATCTGGCGCTGCAGGTGCTGGCCCAGGCCAGCGTGCCCGCCGCCCGATCGCAGGTCATGGTGCGCGAGGGCCGGGTTTTTCTTGAATCTGAGCGCTTCGACCGCTGCACGTCTTGGCGCGGCGATCCGGCGAAAGCACCGCCTGGGCGCATCGGCATGGTGTCGCTGATGGTCTACGACGCGCAGTACGTGGGCGAAATGGACCACTGGGCCGCCACGGCCCTGCGCATGCAGGCACGTGGCCTGCTTACCCCCGAAGACGTCCGCACACTGCGCCTGCTGGACGCCTACGGCGCACTGATCGGCAACACCGACCGGCACTACGGCAATATCTCGCTCGTGTTGGTGGAGGACGACTGGCGCCTCTCGCCCACCTACGACATGCTGCCCATGCTCTACATGCCCATCGCGGGGGAACTGGTTCCGCAGGAGCTCAGCCCCGAGCATATGGTGCCCACGGCCGCCACGCTCGATGTATGGCGCCAGGCGCGGGCGCTGGCGCTGGACTTTTGGCGCGAAGTAGCCTCGGAGGAGCGAATATCCGACGGGTTCAGAGGCATTGCGCGTGCAAACGCCGATGCATTGACGCGCTCGACCCAGGGATAGCGCAGGGTCACCAGCGACCTTTGGCGGGCCACGCAATCGTTGTGACTGAAAGAGCCGGGTGCGGATGCAGGGGTGCCTGCATGCGATCGCCGGGCACAGGCTGTGCCAACGCCCACCTCTGCGCCCAGACCCATCCTCTCCCGCCACTACCTGTCTGCACGGTCACTTCGCCGACGCGGACGGATCAATATCGTGCAGCAGCCCGGCAATGAAAATTCGCACCATGCGCTCAACGTGTTCGACGACTGGTAGCCGGTGAAACCATGGGTCATCGCCCGAGCTGATGCGCAGTGAGGTGATGCCGTGCACCATTTCCCAGAACATCTGTGCGGCCATTTCGATGGTGAGCTCGTCAATGGGCACGGCCTGTCCGGCCAGCAACCCCTCGACCAAGGCGCGGGCCAGTGCATAAGCGTCTTCGCTTGCGTTGCCAAACTCGATGGAAGAGTTTTCTATGGCCGATGCGGGACGCGGCTCCATGAACATCAAGCGATAAGACTGCGGGTGCGCCGTACCGAAGGTGACGTAGGCCAGTGCAACCCGGTGCAATGAGTCGGCGGGGCTGGAGGCTTCCTGCACGGCCCGCTCCAGGTGGTGAGCGAAGCGCTTGAGGTCGCCATCGACCGCCTGCGTGATCAGCGTGGCCTTGTCCTGAAAGAAGCCATAGACCACCGTGGTGGACACGCCGACCTCGTCGGCCACGGCGCGCATGGTGACGGCCTGTGCGCCGCCCTTGCGCAGCAGCCGGCGTGCTGCAGTGAGCAGCAACTGGCGGCGTGCTGTCTGCTCCTTGTCGCGCAGGCGCGGACCTGTCGTGCGCCCAGGGTCGGGCGGCGTGGGGCCATCAGCCACAGCCATCTTTTTCGGCCGGGGTGCGGCGCGGGCTTTGGGGGTGTCGGTCGTCATGCTGCGTATTGTGCGCGGTCACCCGGCATGAACTATTCGCCTCGCGCAATGGGGCATTGTCCATCCGGGGAATCCCCATAAAAAAACAACGTTTTATTTGAGATCATCGTGTTTCTCTAAAACATCGGTTTGACCAATGCACACATCAGGCGATCGGCTCTGGCGCAGGGTATCAGGGGGCGGGCACATATTTGGGCGCTGCGCCAGCGTGGCGGCGGTCTTCTCCATGACCGCATGTTACGGGCCCGCCGCCCCGAGCCCGCAGGACGAGGCGCGCGCCGAGCAACTGCGCCCTCCATCTGCTGTATTGGCCGAAAAATACGAGCGCTCGTGCATGGTCTGCCACACCAGGATCGCTGCCAACGCCCCCCTCACGGGCTATGCGCCGGCCTGGGATGCCCGACTCAAGCAGGGCATGGACACCTTGGTGCGCCATGCCGAGCAAGGCCTGGGCAGCATGCCACCACGAGGGCAGTGTGCCGATTGCACACCCGATGAACTGAGGGCGCTGGTGTCCTTCATGGCGGGGCCCCACTGAAATGCCGAACATGCCGATTGAAACTCCCGTCCCCCCCGTTCAGGCGCCCAGCCCCCTCGCCAGCCCAACCCGCCGGGCCTTGTTGTGCACCGGCACCGGTGTGGCGCTGGGCGCCGCACTGGCACCTGTCGAGCTTGTCCACGCTGCGTCGCCGCCGGTTGCACCAGCGGCACCGTGGGCGGCGCCTGCGGGCAACCCTCCGGCGCGCTGGCAGAACTGGTCGGGCATCCAGCAATGCCAACCGAAGCGCTTTCTGGTGCCCCGTGACGAGGCTGCGCTGGCCCAGGCGCTGCGCGATGCACCGACCGGCCCAGTGCGGTGCGTGGGCGCCGGACACTCATTTACCGCCCTGGTGCCCACAGACCAATGGCTGATATCGCTGGACCAGCTTTCAGGGGTGAGTGAGATGGCGCCTGGCAAGGACACGGTGCTGGTGCAGGGTGGCACGCGCCTGGCCACGGTCTCGCGCCTGCTGGATGCGGTGGGCCTGGCGCTGCGCAACCTGCCAGATGTCGACGTGCAAAGCTACGCCGGAGCGATCAGCACCGCAACCCACGGCACCGGCATGCAACTTCCGGCGCTGCATGCCGATGTGGTGGGCCTGCGCCTGGTGACGGCGCGCGGCGAGGTCATCGAATGCAATGCGCAGCAGCGCCCCGAGCTGCTGGCTGCAGCGCGTGTGTCGCTCGGCAGCCTGGGCATCATCACGCAAGCGCAGGTGCGGGTGGTTCCGGCTTACAGCCTGCACCGCCGCGTGTGGCTGGAGCCTGCGATGCAGCTCCTGGAGCGGGCCCCCGAACTCGCCCGCAAGCACCGTAACTTCGAGTTCTATTACTTGCCCTTTACCGGCTACGCCGCTGGCATTGCGCACGACATCGACACCAGCGGCCAGGTGCTCATGCCCCACGCCGCCGACGAAGACGTGCTGCGCGACCTGCGCCGCCTGCGTGATTGGCTGAGCCCCTTCCCCGCGCTGCGGCGCAAGGTGGCGGGCTGGGCCATTGATCCCGATCAGCGCGAAGAGGCCAAAAACCGCGCCTGGCGCCTGCTGGCCACCCAGCGGCCGACGCGCTTTAACGAAACCGAGTACCACGTGCCGCAAGAAGTGGGCGTTGCCTGCGCCAAAGAAGTGATCGCCGCGCTGGAGAAGCGCAACGACGTGTACTTCCCGATGGAGTTTCGCTTTGTCGCCGCCGACGAGGCGGCGTGGCTCAGCCCGTTCTACCAGCGTGCGAGTTGCTCGATCGCCGTGCACGCGGCGGTGGGCGAACCGTACGACTACCTGATGTCCGAGATCGGGCCCATCTTTCGCAAATACCAGGGACGCCCGCACTGGGGCAAGTTGCACGACCTGGGTGCGGCGCAACTGGCCGCGCTGTATCCACGTTGGAGCGACTTTCTTGCCCTGCGGCGCGAGCTGGATCCGCAAGGCCGCTTCTTGAACGCCCACCTGCGCAAACTGTTTGGAGAGACTGCATGAAAACATCCCGTCGCCGCTTGTTGCTGGCCGGTACCGGCGTGGCCGCAGTTGCCGCATTGGCCCTGCGTCCGGGTGAGACGGGTGCTCCGCACGAACCCTATTTTTCCGCGCTGGCACGCGCACTGCGGGCGTCCGATGCAGCCACCGACGCGACCACGCCGGTGATGGTGATCGACCGCGACCGGGTGCAAGCCAATATCCGCAAGGTAATGGCACTCAAGAACCCGGCTGTCGCGCTCCGCGTGGTCGCCAAGTCGCTGCCGTGCTTTGCGTTGCTCGATTTGATCGCGCAGCAAACGCAAAGCACGCGCCAGATGGTGTTCAACCTGCCGTATCTTCTGCTGCAAACCGCCGAGCGCCCGCAGTTCGACCTGTTGCTGGGCAAGCCCATGCCGACTGGCGTGGCGCAGGTTTTCTACCAAAAGTTTCGGGGCGGTGCGTTTGACCCCAGTCGCCAGTTGCAGTGGCTGGTGGACACGCCCGAGCGGCTCGCCGAGTACCAGCAACTGGCCCGCGCGATGGGCCACAAGCTGCGCGTCAACCTGGAGATCGATGTGGGCTTGCATCGCGGCGGATTCGCTGACGCGCAAGCGCTTGAAGAAGCCCTGTCCATTTTGAAATCAGAGCCCTTGCTGGAGTTCTCCGGAATGATGGGGTACGACCCGCATGTCACGGAAATCCCCGATCTGCCGGGCGCACGATCCGCCGCTGCGTCGCACGCCCGAAAGGTGTACGACAGCTACAAGGCCCAGGCCCTGGCGGCCTTGCCCGCCGCGCGCGCGCAGGCCACCGCGCTGACGTGGAATGCCGCCGGGTCGCCCACCTTCCACATGTACGACGGCCAGGGTGCAGCCAACGAGGTCAGCGTGGGCTCGGCTTTCGTCAAGCCGACCGAATTTGACCTGCCGCACCTGGATGTCTGTGAGCCCGCTTGCTTCATCGCCACGCCGGTGCTCAAGAGTGGTGCCTTCCAGCTGCCCACGGGCGTCGAGTGGATCGGTAGCGCCGCCCAGTGGTGGGACCGCAACCAGCGCCACGGCGTGTTCCTGTATGGCGGCCAGTGGCGCGCCGATGCGGTCTCGCCCACGGGCCTTGCGCCCAGTGGTCTCTATGGCCTCTCGCCCAACCAGCAGGTCATGGTGGGCTCGGGCCGCCAGGCGCTGGTGCCTGGCGACACCGTGTTCTTTCGCCCGCAAAAGAGCGAAGCACTGCTGCAGCAGTTCGGCGCCATCGTCGTGGTGTCGGGCGGCCAGGTGGTGGACCACTGGCCTGTGTTCCCCCCTGCGCCCTGAGCTTTGCGACTTTCACACCACACCCGGAGACCTTGATGCCGCGCCATGCCCTTTCCCTATCTACCCTGCTTACCCTGCTATTGACCGCTTTGCCAGCCTACAGCGCCACCCCGCAAGACGCCCAGGGCCTGTGGCTGAGTGCCGACAAGGCGGCGGTGATCGAGTTCAAACCCTGCGCCGATGCCGCTACGGCGCTGTGCGGCCAGATCGTGTGGGACAAGGACGCCGGTACCCCCGAGGACACCTGCGGCGTACGCATCGCCAAGCTGCAAAAGTTTGACGGCGAGGCCTGGCGCCAGGGCTGGGTGCACGACCCGCGCGACAAGAAAAACTACAGGGGCGCCATCCGCGTCAAGCATGACGGCAAGGTGCTCGCCGTGCGTGCCTACATCGGCACCGAGATGCTGGGCGAGACCGAAGAAATGACCCGCACCGACGCGGTGCCGGACGGCTGCAAAGCGCATTGATCCACGCCACAAAAAACCAAATCCATCTGAGGAGACACCACGATGTTCCGTTCACGTCCCATGGCATCCGCCACCCGTACCACGCTGGCCATTGGCGCTCTTTGCGCCAGTCTGTCGGGCGCAGCCTTCGCCCAGCGTGCGTCTGCGCCCGCGGCGGATGAACCCGAAATCCAGTCGTATGCCATCGACACGGAGGTCAAGCTCTCCAGCGACCGCAAGACACGCGGCGTGTCCGACACCTTCAACCGCCCTGGTGCCGAACTGACGGTGGATGCCGTGCACGAGTCCGGTCTGCTCGCCCACTTCCAGCTGGCGTCCGTCAGCAAGGTGACTTTCCCCAACAGCAACCGGCTCAACCCCACACTGGCACTCGGCTGGCGCGGCGGCAACCCCGAAGGCGTGCACTACGGCGCCGCCGTGGCGCGTGAATGGTTTACCCACGCCCGTGTCGATGCCCCCACGGGGTTCGATGAGCAGATGAACCCGCTCGGTATGGCCACCACCAACTTCAACACCAGCTACCTGCTGGGCGAATTGGGCTACGGCATCTTCACCGCGCGCTACCTGTACGTGGCCAGCAAGGACTTCCGAGGCCTCAACACCTCCACCGTGTGCGCCGGCTACCTGCCCGCGATGATGGCCGGGGGCGACCCCACCTCGGCGATGAACTGCTATGGCGCAGGGTTCAAGAACTCGCGCGGCACGCAGTTGCTGGATCTGGACGTGGCCTACCCTCTCAACGGCACGACCAAGCTCATCGGGCACCTGGGTTGGCAGTTTGTGCGCAACTTCAGCGCCATGAACACCGTGGACTACCGGCTGGGCATCGAGCACACCCGCTGGGGCTTTGTCTTTGGCGCCGAAATCGCCGGTGCCAAAGCGCGAGAGCGTGAGCTTTTTGTGGCGACCGATGGCAACGGGGTCTCGCGCCGCCTCGACCGCACGGCCATCATCTTGAGCGTTGCCAAGCGTTTCTGACCGGGGGGCTTCAGGCCGTGGTGCCACATACCCGCAGCACATCGCCCCCATACGCCTCCAGCTTCTTCGCCCCCATGCCGCTGATGCCCTGCAAATCGTCGAGCGTCGCCGGGCAGCGCTCGGCAATCGCGGCCAGGGTGGCGTCGTGGAAGATCACGTAGGCTGGCAGGTTGTGCTCGCGTGCCACCTCGGCGCGCCAAGCCTTGAGATTGATGAAGCGCACCTGGGCGTCCTGGCCCAGGTTGGCGGCGGCGGCAGAGGGTGTGGCGGTGCGGCGTGTGCGTTTCGGGGCGGCGTGGGCCGTGGCCTCGCGCAGTTGAACCGGCTGCTCGCCGCGCAGCACGGCGCGGGAGCCTGCGGCAAGGCACAGGGTGTCGAAGCTGTGGCCGTTTTCCAGGCTCACCTTGTGCAGGCCCACGGCGCCGGTGGCCAGCAGTTGGCGTAGCACGCCGCGCAGTTGCGCCTCGGTGTAGTCCTTGCCCAGGCCAAAGGTGGAGAGCTTGTCATGCGCGAACTGCTGGACTTTCTCGGTGTCCTTGCCACGCACGATGTCCATGATGTGCCCGGTGCCAAACGTCAGGCCGCTGGCCTCGTGCACGCGGTAGATGGTGGACAGCAGCTTGCGGGCAGCGTCGGTGCCGTCCCATACGGGAGGAGGGTTGAGGCAGTTGTCGCAATTCCCGCAGGGCGCGGACTGCTCGCCAAAGTACGCCAGCAGCCGCACGCGGCGGCAGTCGGTGGCTTCGGCCAGGCCCAGCAGGGCGTCGAGCTTGCCGCGCAGCGCGGTCTTGAATTCTTCGCCCGCCGGGCTCTCGTCGATCATGCGGCGCTGGTTCACCACGTCGGCGAGGCCATAGGCCATCCACGCATCGGCGGGCAAGCCGTCGCGCCCGGCACGGCCCGTTTCCTGGTAGTAGCCCTCGATGTTCTTGGGCATGTCCACGTGCGCCACAAAGCGCACGTCGGGTTTGTCGATGCCCATGCCAAAGGCAATGGTGGCCGTCATCACGATGCCTTCTTCACGCAGAAAGCGGTCCTGGTGCTTTTTGCGCACCGCGCCGTCCAACCCTGCGTGGTAGGGCAGGGCGTTGATGCCCGCGTCCTGCAGTGTGCTCGCCAGCTCGTCCACCCGTTTGCGTGACTGGCAATACACCACACCCGCCTCGCCCGCGTGCTCGCGCTCGATGAAGCGCAGCAACTGTGTGGTGACGTCCTTCTTTTCTTCGATGCGGTAGCGGATGTTGGGCCGGTCGAAGCTGCTGATGAACAGCCGCGCCTCTTGCAACTGCAGGCGCTCGATGATGTCGTCGCGCGTGAGTGCATCGGCCGTGGCGGTGAGCGCGATGCGCGGCACACCCGGAAAGCGCTCGTGCAGCACCGGGAGTGCGCGGTACTCGGGCCGGAAGTCGTGGCCCCACTGGCTCACGCAATGCGCCTCGTCAATGGCGAACAGGCTCAGCTTGCCCTGCGTGTACAGGTCGTCCAGCAGGCCCAGAAAGCGCGGCGTGTTCAGCCGCTCGGGCGCGGCGTACAGCAGGGTGATGGCGCCCGTCTGCAGGCGCAGCTCCACGTCCTGCGATTCTTCATAACCCAGGCTGGAGTTGAGAAAGGCCGCATCCACCCCGGCCTCGTGCAGCGCGCCCACCTGGTCGTGCATCAGCGCAATCAGCGGCGAGACGACGATGGCCACGCCGCGGCCCTGCTGCTGGCGCACGATGGCGGGCACCTGGTAGCACAGGCTCTTGCCGCCGCCCGTGGGCATGAGCACCAGCGCATCGCCCCCCGCCACCACGTGCTCAACGATGGCCTCCTGCGGGCCACGAAACTGCTCGTAGCCAAAAACGTCTTTCAGGATGGAATGCGCGGGGGACAATGAAATGCTCTTAATTTGATAGCTATCAGCGCTTGATAGGTAAGCGCTAGAGGCCAATTTTGCTTGTAAAGCGGTGGGTAGTATGTGCGCGCAGGGGCTGCAGGCACCCGCTGATTATCGGCAATCCCCTGGTGCCCAAGACGCCCCGGCGATACAAACCGACATAAACCGATACCGCGCAGAGATGACGCCAGCGCGGCAGCAAAGCACCATCAGGGCTCTGTTCAACGCCGTCCCCGAAAGGAACCGCACCATGCAACCCTGGATCAAGAAAACCCTCATCGCCCTGTTCGGCGCCTCCATTGTGGTCGGTGGGCTCACCGCCTGTTCGGGTGGTCACCACTACCGCCATGGCCCCATGGATGCCGAATCCATGACCGAAATGCGCGGCAAGGTGCTCGAACGGGTGGGCCGCAAGCTCGACCTGGACGATGCACAGAAACAAAAGCTGGGTGTGCTGGCCGACAAGCTGCAGGCACAGCGTGCCGCCATGGTGGGCAGCACGGCCGACCCGCGCGCCGCCATGCAGGCCTTGGTGGCGGGCGACAAGTTTGACCGCACCCGTGCCCAATCGCTGCTGAATGAAAAACTGCAGGCCGTGCAAACCGGCAGCCCCGAGGTGATTGCCGCCATGGGCGACTTCTACGACAGCCTGAACCCCGATCAGCAGCAAAAAGTGCGCGAATTGATGCAGCGGCGCCGGGGCTGGATGGGCCGCCACAAAGACTGAGCCCGCAGCCATGCCCGGCGCACACGCTGCTCTGCACTGGCTGACCCAGGGTCTGCGCCGGCATGGTCCGGTGCTGCTGACGGGTGTGGAGCAGCCGCACGATGAGTTGCTCACCCTGGTCTGGGGCCCGCACTTCGACCGCGCGCATGCGCTGGGGTTGGCGGCGGGCCAGCCCGAGCATGCTGCGCACTTATTGCCCGCACTGATACAGGCCGCCGACTGTTTTGATGCCCTGCACGCACCGGCCCAGCGGCGCCTGCGCCGCATGATCGTGCGCCACCGCGCCGCCGTCGGTACACCGCACCGGCTTGGGTGAAAATCCACACCATGCACCGCATCCTGCTCATCGACGACGACGAACAGCTCGGCCCGCCGCTGGCCACCTACTTCCAGCGCTTCGAGCTGGAACTGGTGCAGGCGCTGCGGCCCAGCGAAGGCCTGGCGTTGCTGGCGCAAGGGGGCTTTGACGCCGCCATCCTCGACGTGATGCTGCCCGAGATGGACGGCTTCGCGCTGTGCCGCAGCATTCGGCGGACCAGTACCATTCCCCTCATCATGCTGACGGCACGCGGCGAAGTGATGGACCGCGTGGTGGGGCTGGAACTGGGCGCCGATGATTATTTGCCCAAGCCCTTCGAGCCGCGCGAGCTCGTCGCC
>JAUYGP010000318.1 GCA_030690515.1 Giesbergeria sp. | reverse complement strand
ACAGGGCCTTGAGCGTGAGTTCCTCGCGGCGCGCGCTGACCTGGCCCGCCCAGTTCTTGGCGTCGCCTGCGTCCATGCGGCTGTCGTTGATGCCGTCACCCTCAGTCACCAGCATGTCCACATTCAGCGCCACACCCACCTGGCCCGCAAAAGCCATTTCGGCCACGGCGGCCAGCAGGCCGCCATCGCTGCGGTCGTGGTAGGCCAGGATGCGGCCCTGCGCGCGCAGCGCGTTCACCGCGTTGACGAGCTGAACCAGGTCTTTGGCGTCGTCCAGGTCGGGCACTGTGTCGCCGGCCTGGTCCAGCACCTGGCCCAAAATGCTGCCGCCCATGCGGCACTGGCCCTTGCCCAGATCGACCAGCACCAAAGTGCTGTCGCCCTCGGCGGCATCGAGCTGCGGCGTAAGCGTGCCGCGCACGTCCTGCAGCGTGGCAAAGCTAGTGACGATCAGGCTCACCGGCGACACCACGTTCTTCTTCGCGCCCGCGTCGTCCTTCCACTGCGTACGCATGGACAGCGAATCCTTGCCCACGGGGATAGAAATGCCCAGTTGCGGGCACAACTCCATGCCCACAGCCTTCACGGTGGCGTACAGGTCGGCGTCTTCGCCAGGCTCGCCACAGGCGGCCATCCAGTTGGCGGACAGCTTGACGCGCGCCAGTTCGATGGGCGCGGCCAGCAGGTTGGTGATGGCTTCGGCCACCGCCATGCGGCCCGAGGCCGGGGCGTTGAGGGCGGCCAGCGGCGTGCGCTCGCCCATGGCCATGGCCTCGCCCGCAAAACCCTTGTAATCGGCCAGCGTCACGGCGCAGTCGGCCACGGGCACCTGCCAGGGGCCGACCATCTGGTCGCGGTGCGTGAGGCCGCCCACCGTGCGGTCGCCAATGGTGATGAGGAAGCGCTTGGACGCCACCGTGGGGTGGCTCAACACGTCGATCACGGCTTTTTGCAGTGGCACGCCGGTCAGGTCGATGGGCGTGAACTGGCGCTGCACGGTGGCCACATCGCGGTGCATTTTTGGCGGCTTGCCCAGCAGCACAGACATAGGCATGTCCACAGGCATTTTCTGGTCGCCTGCCGGGGCGGCCGTGTCTTCCAGCACCAGCTGGCGCTCTTCGGTGGCAGTGCCGATCACGGCGAAGGGGCAGCGCTCGCGCTCGCAGAACGACTGGAACAGCGCCAGCGACTCGGGCGCAATGGCCAGCACGTAGCGCTCCTGGCTCTCGTTGCTCCAGATTTCCTTGGGCGCCATGCCCGACTCTTCGAGCTGAACGGCGCGCAGGTCAAAGCGTGCGCCGCGCCCGGCGTCGTTGGTCAGCTCGGGGAAGGCGTTGGACAGGCCGCCCGCACCCACGTCGTGGATGGCGAGGATGGGGTTGCTTTCGCCCAGCACCCAGCAGTGGTTGATGACTTCCTGCGCCCGGCGCTCGATCTCGGGGTTGCCACGTTGCACCGAGTCAAAGTCCAGTTCGGCCGCGTTCTGGCCCGTGGCCATGGAACTGGCAGCGCTGCCGCCCATGCCGATGCGCATGCCCGGGCCGCCCAACTGCACCAGCAGTGAGCCTGCGGGGAATTCAATCTTGTGCGTGAGCCGGGCATCAATGGTGCCCAGGCCGCCCGCGATCATGATGGGCTTGTGGTAGCCGCGCGCCACACCGGCCACGGTCTGCTCGTATTCGCGGAAATAGCCCGCCAGGTTGGGCCTGCCAAACTCGTTGTTGAATGCGGCGCCGCCCAGCGGCCCCTCCGTCATGATCTGCAGTGGGCTGGCGATGTGGCCAGGCTTGCCACCAGGCAGGTCGGACGCGCCGCCCCAGAGCTTGGACACTGTAAAGCCCGTCAGGCCCGCCTTGGGCTCAGAGCCGCGCCCGGTGGCGCCCTCGTCCCGGATCTCGCCGCCCGCACCCGTGGAGGCACCAGGGAAAGGCGAAATAGCCGTAGGGTGGTTGTGTGTCTCCACCTTCATCAGCACATGGTGCGTAGCGCTTTCCTTTTGATAGCTGCTTGCGCTTTCCCCACCTGCCTTAGAGGCCATTTTTGCCACAAATTGCTCAACCGTGTGGCCTTCCATCACCGAAGCGTTGTCGGAGTACGCCACCACCGTGTGCTGCGGGCTGGTCTGGTGCGTGTGGCGGATCATGCCGAACAAGCTCTTGTCCTGCGCCACGCCGTCGATGGTGAACTGGGCGTTGAAGATTTTGTGGCGGCAGTGCTCGCTGTTGGCCTGCGCAAACATCATCAGCTCCACGTCGGTGGGGTTGCGCGCCAGGCCCGTAAAGGCGGAAACAAGGTAGTCGATCTCATCGTCGGCCAGCGCCAGGCCCCACTGGGTGTTGGCGGCCTCCAGTGCTGCGCGGCCACCGGCCAGCACATCCACATGCGCCATGGGCTGGGGCGGCAGTTCGCTGAACAGCGACTGCACGTCGGCCAGGTCAAACAGCACGGACTCGGTCATGCGGTCATGCAGCAGCGTGGCCACCTGGGCCTGCTGCTCGGCGCTCAAAGTGGGCTTACCCAGCAGGCTAGATGCCATCTGGATGCGAAATTCAGTGGCGCGCTCGATACGGCGCAGCGCCAGGCCACAGTTGTGCGCAATGTCGGTGGCCTTGGAAGCCCAGGGCGACACGGTGCCCAGGCGCGGCGTGACGACGATGGCCGCGCCATCCTGCGGGCCCTGGTAGGGGTCGCCGTAGGTCAGCAGCGCGGCCAGACGCTGTTGTTGCTCATGTGTCGGGGGCGCATCCGTCGCCACCAGGTGCACAAAGCGCGCTGCAATGCCCGCAATTTTCGGGTGGATGGCCTGGAGTGCGGGCTGGAGTTGCTGGGCGCGAAAGGGGCTGAGGGCGTTGCCGCCCGCAATCGTGGTCAGGTGCAAGGTCACGTTGGCGGCCTGGGTGAGTAGTGAGGAAGGAACGTGCCGGACGGTGGTCCAAAGGCCACCTTGGCCCGCACGACCGAAGCCCGCCATTTTACCGGGCACAAGCGCGAAGACGCCCTCATCCTGCACGAACCGGAGCACGATGGGATAATTCCGCCCCTATGAGCATCACTATCAAAGACGCTGCGGACATCGAAGGCATGCGCGTGGCATGCCGCCTTGCTTCGGAAGTACTGGACTACATCGCCCCCCATATCCTGCCGGGCATCACCACAGCAGAAATCGACCGCCTGGGCGCCGAATGCATGGCCCAGCAGGGCACCATCTCGGCCACCGTGGGCTACCAGCCGCCGGGCTACCCGGCCTACCCAGCTTCGCTGTGCACCTCGGTTAACCACGTGGTGTGCCACGGCATCCCCAACGACAAGCCACTCAAAAAAGGCGACATCGTGAACGTGGACGTCACCGTCATCACCAAAGACGGCTGGTATGGCGACAACAGTCGCATGTATTTGATTGGCGAATGTTCCATCGCGGCCAAGCGACTATCGGCCATCACTTTCGAGGCCATGTGGCACGGCATTCTGCAGGTCAAGCCCGGTGCACACCTGGGTGACATTGGCCACGCTATCCAGAAGTTTGCCGAAGGGCACGGTTTTTCCATCGTGCGCGAGTTTTGCGGCCACGGCATTGGCAAGGTGTTCCATGAAGAGCCCCAGGTACTGCACTATGGCCGCCCCGGCACGCTGGAAGAACTCAAAACCGGCATGGTGTTCACCATCGAACCCATGATCAACGCCGGACGGCGCGATATCAAGGAGTTTGGCAACGACGGCTGGACCATCGTC
>JAUYGP010000315.1 GCA_030690515.1 Giesbergeria sp. | reverse complement strand
ATGCGCGCGCCGCCCGAGTCGTTCAGACCAATCACCGGTGCACCGACCTTCATGGCCTGATCCATCACCTTGCAGATTTTCTCGGCATGGGTCTCGCTCAGCGCGCCGCCAAACACCGTGAAGTCCTGGCTGAAGATGAAGGCCAGGCGGCCATTGATGAGGCCGTAGCCCGTCACCACACCGTCGCCCGGGATCTTCTGCTCTTGCATGCCGAAGTCGGTGCAGCGGTGCTCGACGAACATGTCCCATTCTTCAAAGGTACCGTCGTCCATGAGCAGCTCGATACGCTCACGCGCCGTAAGCTTGCCCTTGGCGTGCTGCGCGTCAATACGCTTTTGTCCACCGCCCAGGCGGGCCAGCGCGCGCTTCTTTTCCAGTTGATCGAGGATGTCTTGCATGGTCGTCCTTTGAGTGAACCTGTGTTGTTTGATTTGCTATCTATTCAATAGCGGATAGCGCTTGTCCTGATTGCGCTGAGAGCAGATTTCTTGCCGCAGTCGATGCTGCGATTCGCCCTGCCGCTACATCCTGCTGCAATTGCGGCAACAAATGCCGCACCTGTGGGTGCTGGCGAAACGACTGCTTGAGCCCGGCGTCGATGCGCTCCCACATCCACGCCAGCGCCTGCTTCTCGCGGCGCGTGGCGAGGCGGCCGTTGGCCGTTTGCACCTGGCGGTATTGCTTGACGGTATCCCAAAACCCCTCAATGCCCTGCCCCAGCAACGCACTGATCTGCACCACCTTGGGATGCCACTGGCTGGCGTCGTGGTGACTGTGCTCCGGGTTGCCGTGCTGGCTGAGGATGCGCAGGCTGGACGTAATTTGCGCCTCGGCGCGCGTCGCAGCCCGGGTGTCCAGGTCGGCCTTGTTAATCACCACCAGGTCGGCAATCTCCATCACGCCCTTCTTGATGGCCTGCAGGTCGTCGCCCGCGTTGGGCAGTTGCAGCAACACGAACATGTCGGTCATGCTGGAGACCGCAGTCTCGGACTGGCCCACGCCCACCGTCTCGACGATCACCACATCGTAGCCCGCGGCCTCGCAGACCAGCATGGATTCGCGCGTTTTTTCGGCCACACCACCCAGCGTGCCACTGCTGGGGCTGGGGCGGATGTAGGCTTTCTCGTTGACGGACAGGTGCTCCATACGTGTCTTGTCGCCCAGGATGGAGCCGCCCGACACCGTGCTCGACGGGTCGATGGTCAGCACCGCCACGCGGTGGCCCTGCGCAATGAGGTAAAGGCCCAGCGCCTCGATAAAGGTGGACTTACCCACGCCCGGCACGCCGCTGACGCCCAGACGAAACGCCTTGCCCGTGTGCGCAAGCAGCGCCGTCAGCAACTTATCACCCTGGGCGCGGTGGTCGGCGCGGGTGGATTCGAGCAAAGTGATGGCCTTGGCCATGGCGCGGCGGCGCACGCCAGG
>JAUYGP010000311.1 GCA_030690515.1 Giesbergeria sp. | reverse complement strand
GGTCTGCGCCTCGAATGGCGGGGCCGTCGCGGCGGCGCTTGCCGCCATCGCAGAAGGGGTCGCGGGCTCGCTATCGAGCGGGCTGCATCACGCGGCGCGTGGCCGCGGGGCGGGCTTCTGCACCTTCAACGGCCTCGCTCTAGGGGTTCGCGCGGCCCGCGCCGCCGGGGAGCCGGTCCTGATGGGCGCGCCCAACGTGGTGCGCGGCGGCTCGCACTCGGGCAATGTGGCAGCGGCCGATCTGGCCCGTGCGGGGTTGCTGGACATTCTTTCGTCTGACTATGTGCCCGGTAGCCTGCTGAGCGCTGTGATGCGGCTGGTCGATGAGGGCATTCTGTCCATGCCGCAGGCCGTAGCCACCGTCACGCGCAATCCGGCAAAGGCTGCGGGCATGGCAGACCGTGGCGCGTTGGCGCCTGGTCTGCGCGCCGACCTGGTGCAGGTGCACATGGCCGATCTGCCCGACGGCACCCGGCAGGCCGTGGTGCGCGGCGTCTGGCGCGAAGGGCAGCGGGTGCTGTAAGCCGTCGCTGTCTTTCACTGCCACCCAAATTTCTCGCAATTGTCAAAGCACTGTCACGTGCGGCAACCATATTCGGGTTGTCTAGACGACTTACCACCAGGAGACAGCCATGTCCGCGGCACTGCACATCCATCAACTCAACAAACACTTCGCCAACGGCAAACACGCTTTGCGTGATATCAACCTTACCGTGCAGCGCGGCGAGATGGTCGCGTTGATCGGAGCCTCGGGCTCCGGCAAGTCCACCCTGCTGCGCCATGTGGCGGGCCTGGTTGTAGCCGATGCTTCCAGCGATTCGCTGATTGAAGTGGATGGCTGCTGCGTGCAACAGGGTGGCCGCATTCACAGCGACATTCGCAAGGTGCGCTCGCAGGTGGGTTTTGTGTTCCAACAATTCAACCTGGTGGACCGTCTACCGGTGCTGATGAATGTACTGGTGGGCTTGCTGCACCGTACGCCCCGGTGGCGTGGCTGGCTGCGCATGTTCAAGGCGCAGGAGCGCGCGCTGGCGCTGGATGCGCTCAGCCGCGTGGGTATCGCCGAATGCCATGCGCAGCGGGCGTCCACGCTGTCCGGTGGCCAGCAGCAGCGCGCCGCCATCGCGCGCACACTGGTGCAAGGGGCCAAAGTGGTCCTCGCCGACGAGCCGATTGCCTCGTTGGACCCCGAGTCCTCGCGCAAGGTCATGGACATCCTGGCACGCATCAACCGCGAAGACCGCTGCACCGTCATCGTGTCGCTGCACCAGGTCGATGTGGCCATCAAATACTGCCCCCGCGTGGTGGCTCTGCACCACGGTCAGGTGGTGTACGACGGCCCCTCCGCAGCCCTCACGCCTGCCTTGTTGCGCGGGTTGTATGGCGTGCACGCCGACGAGATCCTGGCGGATGCCGCGAGCGGCCCTGCAGCGCCCGTGTCCATACCAGTACCCATGCCGCATTGGGCGCCCGCCATGGTCCAGGCCGCCTGAACGGTCTACCGACGTTTTTCTCATTCACCTTCACTGGAGTTTCCATCATGTTCAAGAAACTGTGCACCGCCCTGGCTTTGGGTCTGGGCTTGTCGGGCGCTTATGCCCAGGACATCAATTTCGGCATCATCTCGACCGAAGCCACGCAGAACCTCAAGGCCGACTGGCAGCCCCTGTTGGACGACATGGCCAAGCAAACCGGCCTCAAGATCCGCGCGTTCTTCGCACCGGACTATGCCGGCATCATCGAAGGCATGCGCTTCAACAAGGTGCAGGTGGCCTGGTTGGGCAACAAGTCGGCCATGGAGGCCGTGGACCGCGCCAACGGTGAAGTGTTCGCGCAGATGGTCAACGCTGACGGCACGCAGGGCTACTACTCGCACTTGATCGTGCACAAGGACAGCCCATACAACACGTTGGACGATGTGCTCAAGAACGGCAAGTCCTTGAGCTTCGGCAATGGCGACCCGAACTCCACCTCCGGCTTCCTGGTGCCCGGCTATTACGCCTTTGCCCAGAACAAGATCGACGCCAAGACCCACTTCAAGGTGGTGCGCAGCGCCAACCACGAGACCAACGCACTGGCCGTGGCCAACAAGCAGGTCGACGTGGCCACCAACAACAGCGAAAACCTGGAGAAGATCAGGGAACGCCAGCCCGAGAAGTTCAAGGAGATCAAGATTGTGTGGACCTCTCCGCTGATCGCGTTGGATCCGCTGGTGCTGAACAAGGAAATGCCCGAAGCCACCAAGGCCAAGATCAAGGAGTTTTTCTACAACTACGCCAAGACCGATGCGCGTGAAAAAGAGATTGTGATGAAGATATCCAAGCTCTCGGGCTTTAAGCCGTCAACCAACGCCCAGCTGACACCCATCCGCCAACTGGATCTGTTCGGCAAGCGCAACAAGGTTGAGGCCGATGCCACGCTGGCCGATGCCGACAAAAGGACCCGCCTGGCCGAGATCGACCAGCAGCTGGCTTCCCTCAAGTAAACCCGGCCTGCAGCCCCACACCGCCCGGGTATTCCCATGTCTTCTGCTTTGAATCCTTCGCTGGCCACCCTGGCCAGTACCACGGCGCCCAAGCGCAGCCTGGGTTGGTACGTGTCGTGGGGCATCCTGCTTGTGCTGCTGGCGGCATCCTGGAAGGGCGCCGACATGCGCCCGCTCGATCTGCTGAACGACTCGGGCAACATGGCCCGCTACGCGGCGGAGTTCTTTCCGCCCAATTTTTCGCAGTGGCAGCTGTATGTGCAGGAGATGCTGGTCACGCTGCAGATCGCGCTGTGGGGCACGGCCCTGGCCGTGATCACTGCCGTGCCGCTGGCGCTGCTGGCCTCGTCGAACATTGTGCCCTGGTGGGTGTACCAGCCGGTGCGCCGGGTGCTCGATGCATTTCGGGCCATCAATGAGATGGTTTTTGCCATGTTGTTCGTAGTGGCTGTGGGTCTGGGGCCGTTTGCGGGGGTGTTGGCGCTGTGGATTCACACCTCGGGCACGCTGGCCAAGCTGTTCTCCGAAGCGGTGGAAGCGATTGACCCACAACCCGTCGAAGGCATTCGCTCCACTGGCGCGAGTGCCTTGCATGAAATCATCTACGGCGTGATTCCGCAGGTCATGCCGCTGTGGATTTC
>JAUYGP010000299.1 GCA_030690515.1 Giesbergeria sp. | reverse complement strand
CCCGTGGGCGAGGGTGCAAACCGGCCAACGTAGCCTGTAGCGTTCATGCAATGGCGAGTGCAAGTTCCAGGCCCGAAATGAAGGCGTCTTCGAGCCGGTGGCCCAGGCACCAGTCGCCACAAGCGCCAAGACCCGTGGCTTCGTCCCAGAGGTAGCTTTGGCCCAGGGGCTTGGTGGTTTGGGCGTAGCGCCAGCGGTGCACTTCGGCGTGTGCTGGTGCGGCGCGGATGCCGGTGACTTCGGAAAACGCCTTGAGTAGTTTGGCTTGCACGCGCTCGGCGTCATCCTCCAGGTGTTCGGCCGACCAGGCGGGGCTGGCCTGCACCGTCCAGCGCTCAATGCTGTTGCGGCCTGGTTTGGACGACTCGCGCGCCAGCCAGGCGATGCGGTGGTGGGTGCTGCGCGCTGCATTCCATTGCGGGCCCAAGGTGGTGAGACCCGGGCGCACGGCTTGCGGAAACGCTGCCATCAGTGTCCAGCAGGGGTCTTGGGATACGTGCGCCATGGCCTGGGAGAGCGCGCTGCCGACGCCGCTGGTGTCCAGCAGGGCGCGGGCCGGGGTGGCGGGTTGGGCGATCAAAACGACATCAAACCCGGCCACGACATGCTGGGCACCATCGGCTTCTTGTGTGCAAATCTGCCAGCGACCGGGTGCCATTCGATCAGGCTCGATGCGTACCACACGGGTCTGGGTTTGCAGGCAACCTGCCTGTTGCAGGGGATGTGCCCATGCTGCCACCAGACTGCCCATGCCGGGTTTGGCAACCCAGTGTGCGTCTTTGGGCAGCGGGCTGGCGGCCACCACGCGGCCTGCGGCGTCTAGAACGCGCACGGTGTTGGCGCTCCAGGGGCGGCACAGGCCGGGCACCGTGTCCAGGGCCTGGGTAAAGCGGGCATCGCGCACCGTAAAGTACTGCGCTCCGGCATCAAAACTGCCAAAGGGGGTGTCGAAGGTGCTGGTGCGGCCCCCGGCGCGGTCGCTCTTTTCAAAAACGGTGACCTGGTGCCCCGCCTGCATCAGGGTGC
>JAUYGP010000293.1 GCA_030690515.1 Giesbergeria sp. | reverse complement strand
TTCTCAGTCCGGAGCTGGTTCCCACCGACACGCACAACCTGGATGACAACGAGCAAGCGCTCGTCGGCCGCGTCATCCCTGCTGCTACGGCCTTGCTGGGTTTGTCGTTCCTGCTGTGCACCCTGGTGATCACCGGCCTGCCACCGCTGTCGGGGTTTGTGGGCAAGTTCGCCATGCTGACCGCCCTGCTCAACCCGCTGGGCCTGGGCGCCTCAGCCGATACACCGCCCGGAGCCTGGAGCTGGGCGCTGCTGGCCCTGATGATTGGCTCCGGCCTGCTGGCGCTCATCTCCCTCACGCGCACGGGCATTCGCCATTTCTGGACCAGCCACAACCGCACCGCGCCCGTGCTGAGCGTGTTGGAGGGCGCGCCCATCGCGCTGTTGCTAGGCGCCTGCATTGCCCTCACGGTGCAGGCCCCTACGGTCATGGACTACGCCAACAGCACGGCCCAGGCGCTGCATACGCCCGCCAGCTATGTGCATGCGGTGCTGTCGGCCCGGCCCGTTCCCAACCCCACCCGCGCCGCCCCGGCGATGCCACTCCCGGAGACGCCATGAAGCGCCTGCTGCCCGCACCGCTGCTGTCGGTGGCCCTGTTCTTGTTGTGGCTGCTGCTGACCCGTTCCTTCAGCGCAGGCCACCTGATCCTGGCCACAGTGCTGGCCTTGGCCGTGCCCCTGCTCACCCGTGGGCTGCGCCCGCTGCCCGTACGCATCCGCAAACCCACCGCAGTGCTGCGCCTGGGGCTGCGGGTCGTGCTCGACACGGTGGTGTCCAACCTGGATGCCGCGCGTATTCTGGTGTTTCCTTCACGGCGGCGCCACCCCTCGGACTTTGTACGCATACCACTGCAGGTGCGCGACCCCAATGCCCTGGCGGTGTTGGCGATGATTGTGTGCATCACGCCCGGCACCTCCTGGGCTGAGTTATCGCTGGACCGATCGGTTCTGTTGCTGCATGTGCTGGAGGTGGACGACCCGCAAAGCATCGTGGACCACGTCAAGCAGCATTACGAGCAGCCTCTGATGGAGATTTTTGAATGAACCCCATCCTTGCCTGGGCATTGCCCCTGGCCCTGGCCCTGCTGGCCCTGGCCATGCTGCTGACACTGGTGCGTCTGCTCAAGGGACCCACCGCGCAAGACCGCGTGCTGGCACTGGACTGCATGTACCTCAACGGCATGCTGCTCATGCTGGTGCTGGGCATTCAGTACGGCAGCAGCAACTATTTCGAGGCGGCGCTGCTGGTGGCGCTGTTTGGCTTTGTGGGCTCGACGGCCATGGCCAAGTTCTTGCTGCGCGGGGAGGTGATCGAATGACCGAGCAGCCCCTGGCCCTGTGGGCCGAAATCACCATTGCAGTGCTGGTCCTGCTGGGCGCGACCATTGCACTGATCGGATCGCTGGGCCTGTTGCGCCTGAAAGACTATTACGAGCGGGTACACGCCCCCTCGATGATCGCCACCATGGGGTGCTGGAGCATCATGCATGCCACCGTGCTGTTCTTTTCGCTGCAAGGCCACGGCTTTGCCGCCTACCCGCTGCTGATCGCCGTGTTCGTGGCCATCACGGTGCCCGTCACCAATATTTTCCTGATGCGCGCCGCGCTGTTCCGCGCCCGCCGCGCGGGCCAGAACGTACCGGCCAGCGTGAGCCAGACGGTTTCCAAACCTGTGGACTCACAGGCGAATCACTCCTAAAAAGAGAGCTGCTTGCGCTTATCCAGTAAGCGTTATAGGCATATTTTGCTTGTTTTTTTACATCCCTCGGACACTTGGCACACACATCGTCCTGAGCTGCCGTCGGAACAGTGCAGGCGGTGGACTGCTGCGGGTACGGGATGTGGTGCTTGCGCCAAGGGTGGAGGCCGGGATGTGCCCCCGGCGGGGCACCTTCTTTTCTTGTCTCGCCAAGAAAAGAAGGCAAAAGAAGGCGACCCCGCTGCCTGCGACCCCGGCGCGCAGCGCCGGGGCAACCTGCGGT
>JAUYGP010000284.1 GCA_030690515.1 Giesbergeria sp. | reverse complement strand
CCCGTGTGCACCGGGGCCTGCACCTTGAATGGGGTGGTGCGCAGCGGGCCAGCCCGGCGCGCTGCGGTGGGGCCAGGTGTGGGTCAGGCGGTGGCTTCGCGGCCGCGCTGGGCGGCAGCCTGATCGCGCTGCAAATGGGCGATGAGCGGCTGCTGGTCGTCGCGCTGGCCCCATTGCTCGAAGTACACCAGGTCTTCCATGGGCAGGCGTGGCAGCCAGCCGGCGGTTTCCAGCTCGGGCTTGGCGTGGAAGTGGCTCACGTAGCCCACGCACAGGTAGGCAATGGGCGTGATGCCCTTGGGGATGCCCAGCGCTTCTTGCAAATCGGCCTGGTGGAAGATGCTGACCCAGCCCACGCCCAGCCCTTCGGCGCGCGCGGCGAGCCACAGGTTTTGCACGGCGCAGACGCTGCTGTACAGGTCCATGGTTCTCATGTGGGTGCGCCCCACCACCACGGGGCCGGTGCGCTCGCGGTCGCAGGTGATGCAGATGCCGACGGGCGACTCGACGATGCCTTCGAGCTTGAGGCTTTGGTACACCGTGCGCTTCTCGCCTTCGAACATATCGGCCGCCTCGGCATGCGCTTTGGCAAAAGCGTCGTGCACGCGGCGTTTGGTGTCTTGCGACTGCACCACCAGGAAGTTCCAGGGCTGCATGAAGCCCACCGAGGGCGCGTAGTGCGCCGCCGTGAGGATGCGGCTGAGCACCTCGTCGGGCACGGGCGTGGGCAAAAACTGCCCGCGCACATCGCGGCGGGAAAAAATGGTGTGGTAAATGGCGTCGCGGGCCTGTTGTGTGAAGGCGTGAACGCTGTGCGTGGCTTGCGCCGGTGCGGTATTCATTGCAGTCCCCTGTGCGTGAATAGGTAGCGCGCTGCCTGGCCTTGCAGCGCGTTGAATATTCAGGCCGGTCTTCTGGCTTGGATTCATCTGGCCCCCGCGCCTTCCCGGCCAGTGCTGTGTTTTACGCTGGATGACACGAATAAAAAGGATGGATTTTTGGTCCTGGCAAGGCGCAAACCACAGCGATACCAGGCGGTATCGCGAGGATTTGCAACGCAGCCAGGGCCGAAAAGACGCCTTTTTATGTGTCAGATAGCGTGAAACACTGCACCATGCGGCCAGTGGCATTGAGCGGGGGTCATCATCCTTACAGCGTTGGGCACGCGGCGGAGTTGCACCGCCTTCCCGATTCTCCCTTTGCCATCAAGCGGCTCACAAAACTCAGCGAAGCGGTTCTGGCTAGGCACTGCGTCGCAGACAGTACGAGCAGTACGGCAAGACGCGGCAACGACGCCAGAAGAGTTTTGTGAGCCGCTTGCGCGGCATTGGGCACCTGAGGGCGGGGATGATAGCAGCCCAGGCACCTCGCCCAATCACCGAAGCACAAGCAAACCGGGCGCAATCAACCATGAATTTTGGACCCGATGCGCCAGTGTTGACGCAGCCGCCCGCGGCGCGATACTTGAAAGAGTGAAAGGGCGTCCTTGACTGAGGAAAGCTAGCACAGTGACCCCCATGCGCGAAAAACAGACAAGAGGTAAATATGCAACTCAAAAGTATCGCGATCGCATTTCTGGCCACGACAATGCATGCGGCGGTCCTGGCTCAATACGGCTCCCCGGAGTCCCTCAAGGCGGAAGTGAACCAAGGCGATGACTTGGTATTTGCCAAACAGGCCGTGCCCTTCACCGAAACCGCGGATCTGTCCAATGCGGTTTTTTCTCCGTCCCTGAAAAGCGGGGACAAGTCGCCTGCTTTGGCGGTGCTGCATACATGCGGCGGCATTTCCCAGCACATTCGCATGTGGGCAGGTGCGGCTGTCGAACGCGGCTACACGGTGCTGACGGTGGACGCCATGCGAGGTTTGAAGAGTGATTGCGGCTCACCGTCAAAACTCAGCAATGGGCAATTGGTCAAGGATGCACTTGACGCAGTGGCACACCTGGCAAGTTTGCCCAGTGTGGACAACCAGCGCATATCGGTGATCGGGTTTTCAAAAGGAGCCATGATCGCGTCATGGCTGGCCAGTTCTAGCGTTGCCAACGCCGTAAGACCCCAAACGCCGCCCGTTGCAGCCAGCATTTCAGCCTATGCGTTCTGCGCACTTGCGCCCAATCGCGGCCGAC
>JAUYGP010000172.1 GCA_030690515.1 Giesbergeria sp. | reverse complement strand
GTGGTCTGCGTGCTGGCTTTCCGCCGCGGCATCATGGGCGAGCTCATCGCCTGGATGGCTCGCCGCCGTGCCGGGAGTGCAGCCAAATAAGGTATTGACCTTGGGCGGCCCACTCTTCTCGCATACAGCCGCTGCCGCCCTCACAGGCGCAGCGGCTTTTTGTATCCCGTCATTTCCAGGTATCCCCGGCCCGCAGGTTGTCCGGCGGGGCTCTGCAGCTCTGACAGGCCCTCCCAGTAGATGGCGCCGGTCGAGCCACTGCTGTCGAGTTCCTGGTCGTCCAGCACCGCGTGCACCTGGAACCGCCCCGCCGGGGTGTGTACCTGCCACTGCACCGGGTAGCGCGCGCCGCTGTGGGGGCTGGTCCACAAGCGCTGGGCCGTGAAGGCCACGGCATCTGCAGCAAACACCTGCACCGCCTGGCCCGGGGCACGAAACGACCCCCCCGCCCACAGCGCCGTGCCATCGGCCCGCCGGAGGCGAAAGGCGGTGAGTGCGCTGCCATCGTCCAGGTTCATGCCGATCCAGTCCCAGCCCACGGCCTCGGGGTGCAGCAGGGCTTCGCTCCATTCATGGTCGAGCCAGGCGCGGGCCTGGGCGGTGTCGATGGCCATGCGCTGGCCTTGCAGCACGATGCTGCCCCGCACGGCCAGTTGCGGCTGGCTGTAGTAGTAGCTGGCCTGCGCGGGCTCGGGGCCTTTGCGGGACAGCCCTGCATCGCCTTGCCGAACGACGGGCTGGGTGGTGTCGCACTGCAGGTCCAGACCAAAGCCCATGCCTTCGATGCGGGCGGTGTAGCGGCTGCCCGCCGGGCCTGCGCCGGGCAGGTCGTTACGCGCCAGTGACCAGTCGTGCAGGCGCACGGCGGTGTCGGCCTCGCTGGCCTGCGCCACGCCAAAACCGGCGCGGGCGATGCGCTGGTCGTGGTGCAGGCGCTGGCCTTGCACATCGGTCAGGGCAGCATGGGCAAACAGCAACTGCCGGGCAGCGAAGGCCGAGCGCAGTTCCTGCGTGCTGTCCACGCGCGAGCGAAAAAAAGTCACCTGAAAACCCCACAAGCGCCCCGCCGCCTGCGCATGGCCGGTGATGTACCACCACTCGGTGCGCAAATCGGGGTGGCTGCCGTGGTCGCGCGGAAACTGCAGCGGCCGCGCGGGCAGGCCCGGTGCGGTGCCCGGCCACAGGCCCAGCACGCCCAGCCCCAGCAGCGCCCTGCGGCGCGGGCCGGTCGGCGGGGAGTGCGGGGCAGGGTGCATGGCGGGTGCAGAGTGCAGGGTTCAGGCGAGCAGCGTGTCGATTTTCTGCTGCGCTGGCGCGCAGTCACCAAAGCAGCGCGCCACCCAGTCGGCGTCGAAATAGGTGGGCAGGTAGCGCTCGCCCGCGTCACACAACAGCGACAGGATGGAGCCGCTCTCGCCCCGTTCGCGCATCTCACTCGCCAGCGCGAGCATGGCCACAAAGTTGGTGCCCGTGGACGGCCCCACGCGCCGCCCCAGTAGCTGCGACAGCGCGCGCATGGCAGCGATCGACTCCACGTCGGGCACATCCACCATGCGGTCCACCAGCGTGCGGATAAAGCTCGGCTCCACACGCGGGCGGCCAATGCCCTCGATGCGCGAGCCGGGCGCTGTGAGCTGCGCGTCGCCTGTGCGGTGGTACGCGCTGAATACAGAGCCCGCCGGGTCGGCCACGCACACCTGCGTGGCATGGCGCTGGTAGCGCACATAGCGGCCAATGGTGGCGCTGGTGCCGCCCGTGCCCGCGCCCACCACAATCCAGCGCGGGACGGGGTGCCGCTCGCGCTGCATCTGCGTGAACATGCTCTCGGCAATATTGTTGT
>JAUYGP010000170.1 GCA_030690515.1 Giesbergeria sp. | reverse complement strand
TCGAATGCTACTACCCCGTAGCTCTCCGGATCGTGCACATGGTAGGCAAAGACAGTGGCCCCAGTGGTTTGCTGGTCAGCAGACTCCAGCAGCTTCTGGAAATCAAGGCCATGAAAAATGTTGTCGCCCAGCACCAGCGCACTGGGCGAATCGCCCAGGAACTGCTCGCCGATGATGAAGGCCTGCGCCAAGCCATCAGGGCTCGGTTGCACAGCGTATTGCAGGTTGATACCCCACTGGCTGCCGTCGCCCAGCAACTGCGCAAAGCGGGGGGTGTCCTGCGGCGTACTGATGACCAGGATGTCACGGATGCCCGCCAGCATGAGGGTGCTGAGCGGGTAGTAGATCATGGGCTTGTCGTACACCGGCAGCAGTTGCTTGCTGATGGCCAGCGTGGCCGGGTGCAGGCGGGTGCCGGAGCCCCCGGCGAGGATGATGCCCTTGCGTGTTGTCATAGTCTGTGGGTCAAAGAATTTCAGTAAGCATGCGCGCCACACCGTCGCGCCAGTGCGGCAGCCGCAGGCCAAAGGTGGCTTGCAGACGGGCCGTGTCCAGGCGCGAGTTGTGCGGCCGCGCGGCCGGTGTAGGGAAGGCACTGGTGGGCACGGGCGCCACCTCTGTCACTTTCAATTTGATAGCTTGCTGCGCTTGCGCAGCAAGCGCCAGAACCTCTTTTGCATACAAATTCCAGTTGGTCTCTCCCGCCGCCACGCAGTGGTACAGACCCCCATCCTGCGGCTGCTTCGCCAGGTGCCGGATGGCGTGGGCCGTGACGTCGGCCAGCAGGTCTGCGCCTGTGGGGGCGCCCCACTGGTCGTCGATGACGGTCAGGCGATCGCGCTCCTGCGCCAGGCGCAGCATGGTCTTGGCGAAGTTGCCGCCGCGTGCTGCATAGACCCAGCTGGTGCGCAGAATCAAGTGCCTGGCGCCGGACTGCTGGATCAGCTGCTCCCCTTCGAGCTTGGTGCGGCCATAGCAGCTCAGCGGCGCGGGCGTGTCGGCTTCCACCCAGGGACGGGTGCCACTGCCGTCAAAAACGTAGTCGGTGCTGTAATGCACCAGCAAGGCACCCAGGCGCGCGGCTTCTTCGGCCAGCACGCCGGGGGTCGTGGCGTTGAGCAGGCGTGCGAGATCGGGCTCGCTCTCGGCCTTGTCCACGGCGGTGTGCGCTGCTGCATTGACGATGATGTCCGGGCGCAAGTCGCGCACGGTATCGGCCACCCCGGCAGGGTTGGAGAAATCACCGCAGTGTTCCTGGCTGTCAAAGTCCAGCGCGGTGACATCGCCCAGCACGGCCAGGCTGCGCTGCAGTTCCCAGCCAACCTGGCCGCCCTTGCCCAGGAGCAGGATGTTCATGCAGCAGTACCTTGCCCACTGGGCGATTGGGCAGCTTCACCGTCATATTGGGTCTGCACCCAGTCACGGTAAGCGCCGGTTTGCACGCCGGCCACCCAGTCGGGGTTCTGCAGGTACCACTGTACGGTCTTGCGGATGCCAGTGTCGAAGGTCTCCAGCGGGCGCCAGCCCAACTCGGCCTCGATCTTGCGGGCGTCGATCGCATAGCGCCGGTCATGTCCAGGGCGATCCTTCACGTAGGTGATCTGGGTACGGTAGCTCTGGCCATCGGCGCGCGGACGCAGTTCGTCGAGCAGCGCACACACCGTGTGCACGATGTCGATATTGGGCTTCTCGTTCCAGCCGCCGACGTTGTAGGTTTCACCCAGACGTCCGGCTTCGAGCACGCGGCGGATGGCGCTGCAATGATCCTTCACATACAGCCAATCGCGGATCTGCATGCCGTCGCCGTACACGGGCAGACTTTTGCCAGCCAGTGCGTTGACGATCATCAGCGGGATCAATTTCTCGGGGAAATGGTAGGGCCCGTAGTTGTTGCTGCAATTGGTGGTGAGTACCGGCAGGCCGTAGGTGTGGTGCCAGGCGCGCACCAAATGGTCGCTGGCGGCCTTGCTGGCACTGTAGGGGCTGTTGGGCTCGCAGTTGTGCTGCTCGGTGAAGGCCGGCGCATCGGCTGCCAGCGTGCCATACACCTCGTCGGTGCTGACGTGCAGAAACCGGAATGCTTCTTTTTCGATAGCTGAAAGCGCTTGCCAGTAATGCCTTACAGCCTCCAAAAGCCTAAAACTACCAACCACATTAGTCTGAATAAAATCTTCGGGACCGTGGATGGAGCGGTCCACATGCGACTCGGCTGCGAAATTGACGATGGCACGCGGCCGGTGCTCTGTCAGCAAGCGCCCGACCAACGCGCTGTCGCCAATGTCGCCCTGCACGAACACATGGCGCGCATCGCCTTGCACGCTGGCAAGGTTGTGCAGGTTGCCTGCGTAGGTCAGTTTGTCGAGGTTGACGACCCCCTCACGGGAGCCGCCCAGCCAGTCGAGTACGAAATTGGCGCCGATGAAGCCGGCGCCGCCGGTGACAAGGATCATGGGATAAACCGATAGTTGTGCCCGCTGGCAAAGCCTCGGATTATCCCACTGCACCTTGTCGCCGTCAGTAACCGTTTACCCGAAAGCGCGTCACTTCCCTAGAAGTGAATGCCGCGCATCATCTGCTGCAAGGCCACCGCTTCGGCCGAAAGCTGTGGCTTGGCGCCCTTCTCGCCCTTGGCCGCCGTCGAGTCGGGGAACATGCGGAAGCTGGCG
>JAUYGP010000270.1 GCA_030690515.1 Giesbergeria sp. | reverse complement strand
CCTAAAGAAGTACTCCTGTGCAGCGAAGCCCTCGACTATAGCATAGGGTTTTGTCGGCAGCGACTCAAACTTCGCTTTTTATTCATTACTCATCGCTGTTTCCAGAGCATCGATGAACAACGAAGCCACGTCGCAACCTGTTTGCTGCTGTATTTCCTGAAAACAGGTCGGGCTGGTGACGTTGATTTCAGTGACATAGTCGCCGATCACATCGACTCCGGCCAGGAGTAGCCCGCGCTCCTGCAGGATGGGGCCCAATGCACGGGCAATTTCAACATCGCGCTCTGACAGGGGGCGCGCCACGCCCTTGCCTCCTGCCGCGAGATTGCCGCGTACCTCACTGCCCTGTGGAATACGTGCAAGGCAGAAGGGTACTGGCTGGCCACCAATAATGAGCACTCGCTTGTCGCCCTCCACGATTTCCGGGAGGAACTTTTGCACCATCACGCTTTGTGCGCCACCCCGGTTCAGGGTTTCGGTGATGCTGCCGAGATTCAGACCATCCGGCCCCACCCGAAAAATGCCCATGCCGCCCATACCGTCGAGCGGCTTGAGGATGATGTCTTGGTGTTCAGCATGGAATCGCTGGATGTCACGCGCGTCACGGGTGACCAAGGTCGGCCCAATGAGCTGCGGAAATTCCATAATGGCCAGCTTCTCCGGATGGTCCCGCAGGGCGCGCGGCTTGTTGAACACTCTGGCGCCATCACGCTCAGCCTGCTCCAGCAGGTGTGTGGCATAGAAATACTCGCTGTCAAAGGGGGGGTCCTTACGCATGAGTACAGCATCAAAGTCTGCCAGTGCAGCCTTGCGTTCTGTGCGTACATTGAACCAGTCCTCCGGATTCCCGGTCAACACGATGTCTCGCACCTGGGCTGTGACGGGTCGGCCGCGCTCCCACATGACATCCTGTGGCTGGCAGGCCGCCAGCGTGTGCCCACGGCGCGCGGCCTCGCGCATCATCGCAAAGGTGGTGTCTTTGTAGGTTTGGAAGACTTCAAGCGGATCGGCGATGAAAAGCAGTTGCATGGCGTGGCTTCTGGAATGAGGAAATCTGTGTTGGGCTACGAGCCCTGAATTACCAGGATGCTGTGCCGCGTCGTGCGTACTGTTGCACAAACAGCGCAACGCTGCCCGCCACGACCCCCCAAAATGCCGAGCCAATACCCGCAATCACTACACCGCTCAGCGTAACGAGGAAGGTGATCAAGGCCGCTTCGCGGTGCCCCTCATCACGCAGTGCCACCGCCAAGCCATTGCCGATGGTGCCGAGCAGTGCCAGCCCCGCGATGGCAATAACCAGCTCCTTGGGAAACGCCGTCAGCAAACCCGTAACTACGGCGCCAAAGATGCCGATAAGTACATATAGCGCACCGCACGAAACGGCGGCGGTATAGCGCCGGTTCGGGTCCTCATGGGCTTCGGGGCCCATACAGATGGCGGCCGTGATGGCGCTGAAATTGAGCGCAAAGGCGCCGAAAGGCGCCAGCACCAGTGTGGCCAGGCCGGTCAGGGTGATCAGGCCGGAAACCGGCATGTCGTATCCGGTAGCACGCATGACAGCCACTCCGGGCAGATTTTGGGACGCCATGGTGACCACGAACAGCGGCAAGGCCAGACTGACCAGCGCACCCCAGGTGAATTGCGGCATGGTGAATTGCGGCATAGCCAGCTCGAATTCGACCGCCGACCAAGCCATCTGCCCCTGCAAGGCCGCGTAAGCAATGGCTACCGCCAGGGTGACGACCACAGCGTACCGTGGAAACACACGGCGTGCCACCAAATAGCTAGCCAACATCAGCAAGACCAGCGGCAAGGCCGTTTGCGCAGCCGCAAAAGCCTGCAAACCGAACCGCGCCAGCACCCCCGCCAAAAGGGCGGACGCGATTTCCATGGGGATACGCCCCATGATGCGTTCGAACCAACCCGTGACACCCGCCACGGTAATGAGCGCCGCACAAACCATGAAAGCGCCGACGGCCTCGGCCATGCTGAATCCCCCGGCCATACCTGCGGTCGCCAGCACGGCGGCACCTGGCGTGGACCAGGCCACCATGACAGGTTTGCGCAACCACAGTGAAGGCACCAGCGAGCACAAGCCCATGCCCAGACCCAGCGCCCACATCCAGGAGGTGATCTGCGCCGGCGTGGCGTGGAAGGCCTGCGCCGCCTGGAACACGATAGCCACCGAACTGGTGAACCCCACCAGCACGGCCACGAAACCGGCAGTTACGGCCGACAGGCTCAGATCTTTGAAGAATCGCATGGGCGGGATCCTGTTGCTTATGCATGCGGTAAGACTGCACGACGCAGCCGCTTCATACATGAGATTGCTATTCAAATAATAGCTGATAGCGCTTATGCATAAAGCGCCCGAGGCTAAAAACACTTCAAGCGGGGGCACAGCGCGCCCCGCAGTGTTCTCAAAGCTCGATTTTGGAGCCCAGTTCGACCACGGCGTTGTTGGGCAAGTGCAGAAAGTCTGCCGCCGCACTGGCGTTGCGGTGCATCTGGGCAAACAGCTTTTCGCGCCAGGGCGCCATGCCGCTGCCAAAGGACGGGATGACCGTGTCCCGCGAAAGAAAGTAGCTGGTGGTCATGGGCTCAACTTCACAGCCGCGCCCACGCAGCAGTTGCAGAGCGCGCGGCACATCAGGGTCGTTCTTGAAACCGTAGTTGATCACCACCTGCCAGCAATCGTGCCCCAGCGGCTCAACCTGCAGGCGCCCGTCCAGACCGATCCAGGGTACCTCGTGGTTGCGCACGGTGACAAACAGGTTCTGGCTGTGCAGCACCTTGTTGTGCTTGAGGTTGTGCAGCAGAGCATTGGGCACCGCACCGTGTTCGGCGCTCAGGAAGACGGCGGTTCCATCGACCCGCGTCGGCGGGCTGACAAAGACGGCTTCCAGAAAACTGGACAGATCAATCGCATCGGAGCGCAACTTGTCGTTGAGCAGATAGCGCCCCCGCTTCCAGGTCATCATCAGCGTAAAAACCGCGCCACCAATCAGCAGCGGGAACCAGCCCCCCTGGAACAGTTTGAGCAGATTGGAGCTGAAAAACGCAAGATCGACGACAAAAAAGGCGCTCGTGGCAGCGACGCACAGCGCCAGTGGATAGTGCCAGCCATAGCGCAACACGAAGAAAGTGAGCACGGTGGTGATCAGCATATCCAGCGTAACGGCGATGCCATAGGCGGCTGCCAGGTTGCTGGACGAGCGGAACATCACCACGGCCAGCACGATAGCCACAAACAAACCCCAGTTAACGAACGGGATATAGATTTGGCCGGTATCGCGCACGCTGGTGTGCTGCACGTTCAGACGTGGCAGGTAGCCCAGCTGAATCACCTGCTTGGTCACGCTGAAGGCGCCGGTAATCAGCGCCTGCGACGCAATCACCGTAGCCATGGTGGCCAGCACCACCAGGGGCACCAACGCCCAATCTGGAGCCATCATGTAGAAAGGGTTCTTCACCGCCTCAGGGTTTGCCAGCAGCAACGCGCCTTGGCCAAAGTAATTGAGGGTGAGCGAGGGCATCACCACGGCAAACCAGGCCATGCGGATCGGTTTTTTGCCGAAATGGCCCAGATCGGCATACAAGGCCTCGGCACCCGTCACGCACAGCACCACGGCACCCAGGATGATGAAGCTCGTGCCCGGGTTGTGGAAAATGAAACCCAGCGCATGGTGGGGACTCAGCGCCCACAGAATTTCCGGGTGGCCAACGATGTGCGAGACGCCCAGCGCAGAAATGCACAGCATCCAGACCAGGGTGATAGGCCCGAAAAACCGGCCGATGCCCCCCGTACCCCGTTTTTGCACCACAAACAGGCAGAACAGCACAAACAGCGTCAGCGGCATAACGAACTGATTGAACCCAGGGGACACGACCTCCAGACCCTCCACCGCCGACAGAACCGAGATCGCTGGGGTGATGACGCCGTCACCATAGAACAATGAGGTGCCAAAAATACCCATGGCGAGCAGGGCGCTGCGCAGGCGGGGCTTGTCCTTGACGGCCTGCGACGCCAGCGCCAGCATGGCCACCAGCCCACCCTCTCCATTGTTGTCGGCCCGCAGTATCAATACCACGTACTTGAGAGACACAATGACGGTGAGCGTCCAAAACAGGATGGACAGGATGCCGTAGATATTGGCCTGGGTAAAAGGTACGTGACCCGAGGCAAAAACCTCTTTAAGGGCATACAGCACACTGGTGCCGATGTCGCCATAGACAACACCGATGGCCGCCAGGGTGAGCGCTGCCGCAGAAGATTTTGTGTGCTGCACTGATTTCCCCTGCCCGCCTGGCCGACAGGGTTCCAAGAACCTGAGGAGGCTCATTCTGCGCCCCCAAGCCCCGATCGCCTGAGGTTCGCGAGGGCAATAGCCCCGGATAATTACATTTTGTTGCGCCGCAACAACTGACCGCCACCCACCTGCTCAGTCGTAGATTTCCGCGTCCGGGTTGGTCGCTTCCAGCTCGTAGCTAGCGGCGAGCATGGCCAGGCGAGCCACCACGCCATACATATAGAAGCGGTTAGGCGCGCTCGCACCGGGGCGAGCGCCCCGCTGCGGTAGATGGTTGCTGTGGTCAAATGCCAGCGGCACGAAACCAGCGCCCGGAGCGTTGAGGTTTTCGTCCACGCCCCGGTCGGCGTGCACGCGGTAGAAGCCCCCGACCACGTAGCGGTCCACCATGTAAACCACGGGTTCGGCCACCGCGTCATTCATGCGCTCCTGGGTCAGCACGCCTTCCTGGACGATGACGTCATGCACGGGCTGTCCGTCCTTGATGACCGCCATCTTGTTCTTGGCTTTGGGGTTGAGAGCCTGCAGCTCCTTGGCATCGTGCACCGTCATCACGCCCATGCCACGGGTGCCGTTGTCGGCCTTCACCACCACGAACGGTTTTTCGTGGATGCCATATTCCTTGTACTTGCGCCGAACCTTGCCCAGCAACGCGTCCACCTGGGTCTGCAGCCCCTCCATTCCGATGTCGGCCGCAAAGTCCACCTCGCCACATTTGGCGAACATCGGATTGATGAGCCACGGATCGATGCCCAGCAGCTTGCCAAAGCGCTTGGACACCTCCTCATAGCTGCGGAAGTGGTTGCTTTTACGCCGCACGGACCACCCCGCGTGCAGAGGCGGCAGCAGGTATTGCTCGTGCAGGTCTTCCAGAATTCCCGGGGCACCGGCCGACAGGTCGTTGTTGAGCAGGATGGTGCAGGGGTCGAAGTTCTTGAGCCCCAGGCGCCCGCGGGTGCGCACCACGGGCTCGAGCGTGATGGATTCGCCACTGGGCAACTCGATCACCGTATTTTTCTTGATGTCGGGGCTGATAGAACCCACACGCACGTTCAGCCCGGCCATGTTGAAAATGCGCTGCATCTGGATCAGGTTTTCCAGATAGAAGCTGTTGCGCGTGTGGTTCTCGGGAATGATTAGCAGGTTGCGCGCCTCGGGGCAGATCTTCTCGATGGCTGCCATGGCCGCCTGCACCGCCAGGGGCAGCATCTCGGGCGTCAGGTTGTTCCAGCCGCCCGGAAACAGATTGGTATCGACCGGTGCCAGCTTAAACCCGGCATTGCGGATGTCCACCGAGGTATAGAACGGCGGCGTGTGCTCCATCCACTCCAGCCGGAACCAGCGCTCCGTGGCGGGCATGGAATCGATGACGCGCTGTTCAAGCTCGTTGATGGGCCCAGTGAGGGCCGTGATGAGGTGCGGGACCATGGCTGCCTTGAATGACGCGATTGCGTTTGATTGTAGGGACTTGTGTAGCGCCTTCCAGACTTTTCAGGGTGGCGCCCTGTTCACTCCACGCACTCAGCGCCGCCAGAACGCCGGCGTCAATAGGGCCATGAAACTGAGCATTTCCAGCCGTCCCAGCAGCATAGCCAGCGTGCACACCCATATCTGGAAGTCAGTGAGCACGGCGTAGTTGGATGTGGGCCCGACATGGCCCAGCCCCGGCCCCATGCAGTTCACGCTGGCCAGCACAGCCGAGAACGCCGTGACCAGATCCAGGTCGGTCAGCAGCAACACCATGCTCAGCCCGATCACCGTACCACCGTACACCAACATGAAGGCCAGAACAGAAAAGATCACATGGTTGTCCACCACCTTATTCCCCAGACGAATGGGCTGCACGGCTCGCGGATGCACCAGGCGCGTCATTTCACGACGCGCCTGTTTAACCAGAATCAGCATGCGCACCATCTTGATGCCGCAGCCCGTGGACCCGGCGCTGGTGGCCACGCCCGACAGCAGCAGCATGAACACGGGCGCAAACACCGGCCAGCCCAGATAGTCCACCGTGGCATACCCGGTGGTGGTGGCGATGGACACCACATTGAACATGCCATGGCGCAAGGCGTCCAGAGGGGCGTAAACACCCTTGATCCACAGCAGCAGCGAGACAAATAACCCTCCGCCCAAAAGCGCCGTCAGGGTGGCGCGCAATTCCGGGTCACGCCAGAAGCCCCCCCAGTGGCCTTTGCGCAAGGCCACAAAGTACAGGGCAAAGTTGCAACTGGCGACCAGCATGAACACTAGCGCAATGCCTTCGAGCAGGGGCGACTGGAAATAGGCAAAACTGGCGTCGTGCGATGAAAGCCCGCCCAGGCTGACGGTGGTGAACATGTGCATGAGCGCGTCGAGTGGCTCCATGCCTGCGAGCCAGTAGGCCAAAGCACAACTGGCGGAGAACAGGGCATACACCCCCCACAGGCCCTTGGCTGTCTCTGTCATGCGCGGGGTGAGCTTGGCATCCTTGACCGGCCCGGCAGCCTCGGCCTTGAACAACTGGCTGCCGCCCACGCCCAGCAGCGGCAGCACCGCCACGGCCAGGATCAAGATGCCCATACCCCCTACCCATTGCAAAAAGGTGCGCCACATATTCACCGACACGGGCAGGGCGTCCAGCCCGCTAAGCACCGTAGCGCCCGTAGTTGTCAGCCCCGAAACCGACTCGAAATAGGCGTGCGTG
>JAUYGP010000264.1 GCA_030690515.1 Giesbergeria sp. | reverse complement strand
GGTCTTATCACCGGCGAAGAACTCAATTGCGGCGGGATTGTTGCGCTCGGCGGTGATGTACTCGCTGTCGAGAACGAGCTCCACGCCGCTCGCAAGCAGCAGCGTGAGGCTCTTGCCGCGAGGAGACAACGTTGCGCCGAGCTTGGCCGCCACGTGCGCAAGAAGCATGAAGCCGAGGCCGTAGACATGCGGCTCGCGCAGTGCCTTGATGGTCATCTGCTGCCCCGCGATAATCGCTGCGGGGTAGTCGGGCAGGGGGCAGAATGGGTCGACGACCGTTTTGTCATGGACGACCAGTTCCACGAGCCTGCATTCGTAGGCTCCCCCGCTGTAGTAGCCATAGTTCGGGCACTTGCCGCAGCTGTCGGTGGTACCGGTAACCTTTATTGTCATGGCAGCTCCTCTCAAAAGGACAGGGTTAAAGGGATGCTGGCCCGAACAGTACTCCCGGGCTTGCGGGAAAGCAACTGACTCATGTGACGAGTTGAACCCCGCGCTATATACGGACGCTTTTTATAGTAAGCCTTGGGAAAGGTTTGCTCCCGGCGTTCGCCTCAGACAAACGCGGGAAGACCCGCTTTGTCTTCGGCCCACTTAGTAGTAGGGTGCTTGGATGGCTCGCGAAGAAAGCGTTATACGGTTTGAGAAAGTGTCGTTCGGATACGGACACAATAAGCCCATCCTCGATGAGGTGGATTTTCCTATTCGCCGCGGGATGAAGCTCGCGGTCATGGGGCAGAACGGCGCGGGGAAGTCCACGATTTTTGCGCTTATGACGGGAGCGCTCTCGCCCGACGCAGGCCTCATTCACCGCTCGGTCGGGCTCACCGTTGCAACGGCCAAACAGGTGATACCGCGCGGCGACCTCGACCTTTCCGTGCGGGAATTTTTCGAGAAGCAGTTCAGCGAAAAGGTGTACGACATCGATCCGCGCATTGACGCGGCGCTTGAAGCGGTGGATCTCAAGGCTCCATTCGACCGAACTGTGCGCAGTTTCTCGGGCGGGCAGCAGGCGCGGCTCCTTCTTGCTTCGGCGCTCATACAAAATCCGGACTTGCTGCTTCTCGATGAGCCCACTGAAGGCATCCAGCCTTCCATCATCAAGGACATCGCCAAGGCGCTCAACGAGATCCGCAAGATGCGAAAAATCACCATCGTGGTCTCCGAGCAGGTGCTCTCCTTTGCCATGGACGTGGCCGACCGGCTGTTTGTCATTGAAGGTGGTCGCCTGGTGCACGAGACCGAGCGCAGCGACACCGACCTGCAGCACATCAAGTCCTACCTCTCTGTCTGATTTTTTTCCCACCCACCAAGAACCCCAGGAGAACACCATGGCCGAAACGCTCATCAAGGTCGACCTCACGAAGTCACCGCTGGAGAACGAAAACATCCACAACCGCTGGCACCCGGACATCCCCATGGCCTGCTGGGTCAAGCCCGGTGACGAGTTCATCCTGGAAACCTTCGACTGGACCGGTGGCTTCATCAAGAACAACGACAGCGCCGACGACGTGCGCGACATCGACCTCTCAACCGTGCATTACCTTAGCGGACCGGTGGGTGTGAAGGGTGCCGAGCCGGGC
>JAUYGP010000251.1 GCA_030690515.1 Giesbergeria sp. | reverse complement strand
CTCTCCCCCTGCCCCTCTCCCACCAGGGGAGAGGGGGTAACACCTCCCCTCCCCCCTCGCGGGGGAGGGGTCGGGGGAGAGGGGGCGCCGAAGGCGACAAGGGGGGTGTCGCGTTCCAGCCAAAAAAAAGCCCCGGGCCGTGAGGCCTGGGGCGTAATCCACCAGGGGAGGTGGAGGAGACAATCGGTGCGTGGCAGAACCCTATTGGGGGCTGCCGCCATCTCGTTCCAAAAGGACCAGGATGCGCAGGAGTCCAGTGTAGCGCAAGGCGTGTTGCGGCGCAGCAAGAGTAGGTATTTGTACGTTACAGTCTGTCCGAAAAAAACCACGCACCAATGGGAGAAAAAGCATGGAATGCACAGTGAGCTGGACGGGCGCCGCAGGCACGCGGTCCGGCATGGGGTTTATCGCCGAAACCGGCAGTGGCCATGTCCTGGCCATGGACGGCGCTCCGGACGCGGCCCATCCATCCAACGGCGGGCAAAACCTGGCGCCGCGCCCGATGGAGGCCGTGCTGGCGGGTACGGGCGGCTGCACGGCCTACGATGTGGTGCTCATCCTCAAACGGGGGCGGCACGATGTGCGGGGGTGCAGCGTCAAGCTCACTTCTGAGCGCGCAGAAACTGAACCCAAGGTCTTTACCCGCATTCACATGCACTTCACCGTGACCGGCAAGGGACTTTCCCAGGTTGCTGTGGAGCGGGCCATCGCCATGAGCCACGAAAAATACTGTTCGGCCAGCATCATGCTGGGCAAAACCGCCGAGATCACCACAGGCTTTGACGTGGTCGAAGTTTGAACTCTATGGCCAGGGCGCCTGTGTCAAATGTGGTGGGCCGTGCCTGTCATCACTCGCGCAGCGGCTCGCATGAGTGCGCGCGCAGCAAAGGGTAGCTCCAGCGCCCCGGCAGCGCGTGCCTGTGCCGCATGGCGCTCCTCATCGGCCTTCATTCGGGCCACCACGGCGCGGGACGCCAGGTCATCGGCAGGCAGTCGCTGCAAGTGACTGCCCAAATGGGCTGAAACCTGGTTTTCGGTCTCCACCACAAAGCCCAGGCTGACACGATCGCTCACGCCCGCCGCGACTGCGCCCAGGGCAAAGGCGCCGACGTACCACAGCGGGTTGAGCAAGCTCGGGCGCGCTCCCAGGGCATCGAGCCGTGCTCGAGTCCATGCCAGGTGGTCGGTTTCCTCGCGGGCGGCTTCCCGTAGAGATTCGCGCAGGCGGTTGTCGCGTGTCACGGTGGCCTGGGCGGTGTACAGAGCCTGCGCGCAGACCTCGCCTACATGGTTGACCCGCATCAGCGCGCCCGACAGGCGCCGATCTTCCGGCTGCAGCAACACCTCCCTCTCTGCGTCAGCCGGGGATGTCTCCGCGGCGCGGGGTGTGGCAAACAGCGTGCGCAAGGCCGTATCGGCAGCGCCCAGCCACAGGTCCAGGAGGCTGTCGGACTTGGGAATCGTCGGCTGCAAATCCGGCAAAAACTGTCCTCGCTGGGGCCGATTCTCGCTTTCGACGCCCCAAGCCCGACAGGCTCCTAGCGGGCGCATTTTTTGAACAAACAATCGCAACACACAAATTTCATTTGGAAACAAAAAAACAACAGTACGACTTCGAGCGTTCACCATTGGGTGGGTGCATTCTGCCCGTGTGTCCCGAGTGTTGCAACGCGACAACGAATTCCGATTTTGCTGCCGGTTGTGGGTGAATTCCTTTGCGAAACAGTCCCGTGTCTGGTGCAATAGCAACAACTTCCCCACCAGGAGGTTGGCCCGGGGAACCGGCGGGACTGTGCAGGTGCAACAACACCCAAGACCCCCCGTACCGGCGCCCTATGTTTAACCTTGGAGTAACTCGCAATGAAAAAATCCCTGATTGCCCTGGCCGTGCTGGCAGCTTCCGGCGTCGCCATGGCTCAATCTTCCGTGACTCTGTACGGCGTGGCTGACCTGGGCTTGGTCAAGTCCAATGGCATTTCCGCACAAATGACCGGCAACGGCCTGATGAACAACGGCTCCAGCCGTTTGGGCGTGCGTGGCGTGGAAGATCTGGGCGGCGGTCTGAAGGCTTCCTTCAACTTCGAACAAGGCATCAACGCTGAATCCGGTAACACCGATGCAGCCACGTTCCAGCGCGCTGCCTGGATGGCACTGTCGGGCGGTTTCGGTAAGTTCCAAATGGGCCGTACGCTGAACCCCAGCTTCTTCGGCGTAGCTGCTTGGGAACTGACCGGCACGGCTAACTACTCTGCAGTGGGCAACCAGTTCAGCTTCACGGGCCAAGGTCCTCGTACCAACAGCCTGTTCCAGTACAGCACCCCCAAAATGGGCGGTTTCAGCTCGACCCTCGGCT
>JAUYGP010000245.1 GCA_030690515.1 Giesbergeria sp. | reverse complement strand
AACGCATGTGCCCCTCGATGCGGGTCACGGGGTCGACAACAATGCGCTTGCCGCTGTTGTCGAGCTTGAATGAAGGAGTGTCGTTAGCGCCCATGGTGCATGCTTCCTTGTGCTGGCTCAGTGATCCGTCTTGGCAGACTCGGTTTTGTCAGAGGCGCGTTTGAGCACCGAGACAGCGGCGTGGGCTGCCACGGCTGCGCCAACGCCCACAGCCGCACCAATGCCTATCTTGTCGGCGCTGGATTCGACACCGAAGGCGTTGATATTCGTCAGGCGGTCATAGAACGAGCCCTTGTCCCAGAAGCCCTCTTCCGAACATCCCAGACAGCCGTGGCCAGACTGCACCGGCCAGCTCGTGCCATCGTTCCAGCGCACCGTGGAGCAAGCGTTGTAGGTCGTCGGCCCCTTGCAACCCACCTTGTAGAGGCAGTAGCCCTTGCGCGCGTTTTCATCGTCAAACGATTCGACAAACTGCCCGGCATCGAAATGCGGACGGCGGTAGCACTTGTCGTGGATGCGCTGGCTGTAGAACATCTTGGGCCGCCCCTGGCGGTCAAGCTCAGGAATGCGGTCGAAGGTGAGCATGTAAGTGATCACCCCGGTCATCACCTCGGCGATGGGCGGACAACCCGGCACCTTGATGATGGGTTTGTCGAAAATCACCTTGTGAATCGGCGTGGCGCGCGTCGGGTTGGGCTTGGCCGCCTGCACACAACCCCAGGAGGCACACGACCCCCACGAGATGATGGCCTTGCAGTCTTTTGCCACGCGATTGAGCTTGTCAATGAACGGCTTGCCAGACTGAATGCAGTACATGCCATCTTCATTGAGCGGCGGATTACCCTCCACCGCCAGGATGTACTGCCCTTTGTACTTGACCATGATCTCTTCAAGAATCTCTTCGGCCTGGTGGCCTGCGGCAGCCATCAGCAGGTCGTCATAGTCGAGCGAGATCATGGACAGCACCACATCCTTGGCCAAGGGGTGCGCCGAACGGATGAATGACTCCGAACAGCAGGTGCACTCCAGTCCATGCAACCACAGCACGGGAGTGCGCGGTTTGGTTTCCATGGCATGGGCAATCTGCGGCACAAAGGCGGGGCCCAGGCCGAGGGAGGTGGCCGTCAGCGAGCAAAACTTCATGAGACTTCGCCGTGAAATTCCCTGGCGTCGCATCACCTCGTAAAACGTTTCCACAGTGTCTCTCCTCGTTATGGGGGGTCTGAAAGACAGGCACGCGCATGGTCGCGCCTGTCCCACTCAGAGCAATCAATACAAGTTGCGTGCCCGAACCGGGCAGACTGGGGAATACCCCGAGAGAGCAGCGCCAAGTGCCCGCCGCTGTTGGTGAAAATTAGTGTGTGATGGGGTGCGTGGCACCGCGCGATGCGGTGCACTGGAAGCTTGCTTGGCAGCTACCGAGAAAAAGTGGATACACCGATGGCAGCCGGGGGCTTCCCCGATCGGCGCTTGCCGACGATGCGTCGCCTACAGCGTCTTGCGCAACGTCGTGGTCGGAATTTTGAGTGCTTCGCGGTATTTGGCTACGGTGCGGCGCGCGCACTCGATGCCCTGCTCCTTGAGCATTTCCGCCAGCTGGTTGTCGGACAGAGGCTTGGCCAAGTTCTCGGCAGCGACAAATTGCTTGATGAGCGCGCGCACGGCCGTGCTTGACGCATTGCCACCGGTGTCGGTGCCCAGCCCTGAACCGAAGAAATACTTGAGCTCGTAGGTGCCCTGCGGCGTGGCCATGTATTTGGCCGTGGTCACGCGCGAGATAGTGGATTCGTGCAGGCCCAACTCG
>JAUYGP010000237.1 GCA_030690515.1 Giesbergeria sp. | reverse complement strand
GCTGGGGTTGGTGGCCACCATGATTCCCATGGGCCCGGCACTGGTGGCCGTAGCGGCGGGTAACACGCAGGGCATGGCGCAAAACCTGGTCGTGGCCTTTTCCGCCGTGATCGTGGCCCTGCTGGCCGCGGCGATCACTTTTGTGGTGCAGACGCTGCGCAAGCGCTGGCTGATGGAGGAGCTCAATGCGCTGCTGATTGGCCTGGACGCAGCGCCAACGGTTGCCCACGCGCAAGACCCCGTGCCCACGCGCGCCACGCGGGAGCTGGCCCATGGCTGATCACCGCCGCATGCGTATCGATATCCTGGGCGACTCCGACGAGGACGATCCCATTCTTAGCGTGGTCAACATCATTGACGTGTTTCTGGTGGTGATCGCCGTGCTGCTCATTGCCGTGACCGAGAACCCGCTCAATCCCTTTGCCACACAGGACGTAGTGGTCATCAAGAATGCGGGCAAACCCAACATGGAGATGCTGGTCAAGGAGGGCAACGAACTCAAGCAGTACCAATCCTCGGGCCAGATCGGCGAGGGCCAGGGCATGAAGGCCGGCGTGGCCTACCGCATGAAGGATGGCAGCATGGTCTACGTGCCCGAGACCGGGGGCGATGCCCAGACACGCTGAATCGCACCAGGGGCCCGACGGGCGACAATCCGAGCATGAAAACGATTCGACTCAAACCCGGCAAAGAGCGCTCCCTGCTGCGCCGCCACCCCTGGATCTTTGAAACTGCTATTGCCACGGGCGGCGGCGACAGCGGCGAGACCGTGCGTGTGGAGTCGCACGAAGGCCAGTTTCTGGCCTGGGCGGCGGTCAGCCCGGCGTCGCGCATTCGAGCGCGGGTGTGGAGCTTTGACGAGGCGCAGCACATAGATGCTCCGTTTTTTATAGCTGCTTGCGCTCGATCTGTAAGCGTTAGAGGCCGATTTGACATAAAAAGCAACGGCATGCGCCTGGTGCATGGCGAATCCGACGGGTTGCCGGGGCTGATCGTGGACCGCTACGGCGACACCCTGGTGGCGCAGTTCACCAGCGCGGGCACCGAGCGCTGGAAAGACGTGCTTGCCGACGCTCTCTTGCGCGCCACCGGTTTGACCGCGTTGTATGAGCGCTCGGACGCCAATGTGCGCCAGTTGGAGGGCCTGGAGAGCGCTACGGGCTGGCTGCGCGGCGGGCCGGTGGCGGGCGGCGGCGCGGCACCACCGGTGGAGCTGGAAATTGCCGAACACCAGTGGCGCCTGACCCTCAACATTGCCGAAGGCCACAAAACCGGCTTCTACCTCGACCAGCGCGACAGCCGCAAGCGTTTTGCCGACAGCGTGCAGCGCCTGCGCCTGCGCCGCGTGCTCAATTGCTATTGCTACACCGGCGGTTTTTCGGTAGCGGCGCTGGCGGGCCAGCGAGCGGCCGGGGTGGAGGATGGTGAGGTGGTGTCGATCGATTCGTCCGGCCCGGCGCTGGAGCGTGCGCAGGCGAATGTCGTCCTCAATGGCTTTGACCCGGGCCGGGCGCGCTTTCTGGATGCCGATGTGAACGCTTCGCTGCGCCAGTTTCTGCAGGACGGCCAGCGCTTCGATGCCATCGTGCTCGACCCGCCCAAGTTCGCCCCCACGGCCGCGCATGCCGACCGCGCCGCCCGGGCCTACAAGGACATCAACCGCCTCGCACTACAGTTGCTGGAGCCGGGCGGGGTGCTGTTCACCTTTTCGTGCTCGGGCGGCATCAGCGCTGACCTGTTCCACAAGATCGTAGCCTCGGCAGGGGCCGACGCGGGGGTGGACGGCTACATTCTGGAGCGCCTGGGCGGGGCGCCGGACCATCCGATGACGCTGGAGTTTCCTGAGGGGGAGTACCTCAAGGGGCTGGTGGTCATGCGCAAGCCCTGAGGTCTCTTTGCTGCTATTGAAATGGAAGCGCATGCCGCTTTACGCATAAGCCTTAGAGGGTAAAAAGACCCGAAAACTAAAAATCCCGAGCGGCCAGGGGCTTGACAGCTCCGCTACAGTCTCCATATCCCTGTACCACCGCCGTGCCGTGCCGTGCCCTGGCGCGGCAGTCGCATTTCTTTTCAAGGTTTTCCATGTCTCTCATTCCCGCCACCATCCTCACCGGCTTTCTGGGCTCAGGCAAAACCACGCTGCTCAAGCGCTTGCTGAGCGAGGCCCACGGCCAGAAGATCGCCGTGATCGAGAACGAGTTCGGCGAAGAAAACATCGACAACGACATTCTCGTGACCGACTCCAAAGAGCAGATCGTGCAGATGAACAACGGCTGTATCTGCTGCACCATCCGCGAGGACCTGCGCGAAACGCTGCAATTGCTGGCCGCCAAACGCCGCAAGGGGCTGCTGGACTTTGACCGCATCGTGATCGAAACCACTGGCCTGGCCGACCCCGGCCCCGTGGCGCAGACTTTCTTCATGGATGAAGAGATCGCCGAGACCTACCTGATTGACTCCATCATCACGCTGGTCGATGCCAAGCACGCCGCCCAGCAGCTGAACGACCGCCAGGAGGCGCGCCGCCAAGTGGGTTTTGCGGACCAGATCTTCCTGTCCAAGACCGATCTGGTCAGCCAGGAAGAAACGGATGCGCTGATCCACCGCCTCAAGCACATGAACCCGCGTGCCCCCATCAAGGCGGTGCATTTTGGCGAGGTGCCCATCGCCGAGGTGCTGGACCTGCGCGGTTTCAACCTCAATGCCAAGCTCGACATCGACCCCGAGTTCCTCAAGGAAGACGAGGCCGAAGGGGCCTACAGCCACCACGACCATGGGCACGACCACCATGACCATGTGCATGGGGAGCACTGCAACCACCCCTCGCACCAGCACGGCCATGGTCACCACCATCACCATGACGATGACGTCAAGAGCTTTGTCTACCGCTCCGACCGCCCCTTCGACCCTGCCAAGCTGGAGGACTTTCTGGGCGCCATCGTCAACATCTACGGCCCGCGCATGCTGCGTTACAAAGGGGTGCTGAACATGGTGGGCACCGAGCGCAAGGTGATCTTCCAGGGTGTGCACCAGCTCATGGGCAGCGACCTGGGCCCCCAGTGGGCGCCCGAGGAGGCGCGCCAGAGCCGCATGGTGTTCATTGGTATCGACCTGCCGCGTGACATTCTGGAGCAGGGCCTGGACCGTTGTCTTGCCGAAAGTCAAGATTGAATGCCGCACGGATCGCACGGGGGTTTGTGGGTAATGAGCAACGCAGCGCCTATAGTCCGCCGGTGTCGATACAATCGCGCCCCGGTGAACACAAGGGCATACTATTCACCCTCCCGCCAGCGCCCCATCTGTGCTGTTGCGGGCTGCCCGAACCGCGAGGAGACCGGAATTGAAAGCTGAAACCAGCAAAACCAAGGCACCCGCCAAAACGTCTGCAGCCGCCGCCAAGTCGGTAGCAACCAAGACCCCAGCCAAAGTTGCTGAACCCGTGGCGCCCGTGGCCGCCGGGCAGGTGCCCGCGCGCAGCACGCGGCCTTCTTCTCGCTTGGCCCAATTGACCGTACCATCCATGGCGCAGTCGGTTGCGTCTACGGCTGCCAAAGCGAGCTATACCAACACCATGCCCACCACCATGCAAGTGTCGCCGCCCCTGGCTTCCATCAAGAAAGATGCCAAGCTGGCGAACAACTGGAAAACTAAGTCCGTCGAGGAACTGACGGACCCCGAAGTGCTGGCCATGTCCGACGACGAGTACATGAACGACAAGCAAATGGCGTTCTTCCGTCTCAAGTTGGTGCGGCTCAAGCAGGAAATACACGCCAACGCTGGCGAGACCACCGAGCACCTGCGCGAAGACACTGTGGTGGTACCCGACCCGGCCGACCGTGCCACGATTGAAGAAGAACACGCCCTGGAGCTGCGTACGCGCGACCGCGAGCGCAAGCTGCTCAAGAAAATCGAGCAGTCCATCGGCCGCATCGACGGCGGCGACTATGGCTACTGCGACGAAACCGGGGAACCCATTGGCGTGGGCCGCCTGCTGGCGCGCCCCACGGCCACCCTGTCGCTCGAAGCGCAGCAGCGCCGCGAGCTCAAGCAGAAGATGTTTGGCGATTGAGCCTGCACGAGAACGCTGTGCGCCCCTGAGAACCAGACCACCACCATGAGCAAGGAAGACACCCCCTCCGGCGGCGGCCTCTTGTCCAAGGTGGTGCGGTTCGTGCGCAACCCTACCGTCAACTGGACTGAGCTCGACTCGATCCAGGAAGACAAGGAGAGCCAGTACAGCAAGCAGATGCTCAAGGAAATGATCGAGCGCAAGCGCCGCAACGACTTTGTGCGCCGCCGGGAGTTCGATCAGTTGCGCAAGCTCCGCCAGCGCGACACTCTTACGGGCCAGCGGGTCGAGGATCCGGCCGCCCGCCCCTCGTTTTTCCAGAGCAGTCTCACGTCCCCCGGCGAGCGCGCGGTCACGATCAAGAAGATCGACGAGATCGAAGCGCAGATGTCGATGCAGTGGTGGAAAAGCAAGCAGAACGGCGAAGCCCCCACGCAGCCCGCAACGATGCCAGGTGCCCCCGGTGGTGCGTCGCAGGCGGCCCAGGCGTTTGCGCCTACGGCACCCTTGTCTTTGCCGGCGGCCTTGTCGCCCCAGGCGGGTGCCGAGCCGTTGTTTGCCAACGACAGCATGACCGTTGAGGGTTTTGGCAACGTGTCCTCGCAGGTGCTGACCGGAGCGCCCAACCCGCCGCCCGCCGCCCGCCCGCCAGGCCCCCAAGCCGCACCCGTGCCCGTGCCCGCGCCGGTACCCGAAATGGAGGAATTCGTGCACGAACCCGATCTGGAAGAAGCAGCCATCCGCTTTGCCAATGGCGACCACGCCGGCGCAGAGGCTGGTTTGCTAGAAGTGCTGGAACGGCACGCGCAAGACGCGGCAGAGCATCAGTTCGACATCTGGATGACGCTGTTTGATCTGTACCGCGCCACCGGCCAGCAGGATCGCTTTGAGGCCCTGGCCATTGACTTTGCCGCCCGTTTCTCCCGCTCTGCGCCTCTGTGGTTCTCGATGCCCGAGCAATTGGGCCTGGCCACCGAAGCCCAGGAGGCGCCCGCCCCAGCACGCCGCGATTTCAACTGGAACGCACCGCCGACCCTCACGCTGCAATCGGTGGCGGCGCTACAGGCGTCTCTGGCGCGGGCAACGTCGCCCTGGACACTGACCTGGTCGCGCATTGCCAGCATCGACGATGCCGCCCTGACGGCGCTGGCCAACGAATTTGCACGCTGGGCCGAACTGAATACGCAAATCGTCTTTGTGGGTGCCGACGTGCTGCAGGCACTGATGGAAGCGCAAACCCAGTCGGGTGACCGCAGTGCCAACCCCGAATGGTGGCGTCTGCGCATGGAGGCGCTGCGTTTCATGGGACACCCCGACGAGTTCGAGATGGTGGCGCTGGACTACTGCGTAACCTACGAGGTTTCCCCGCCCTCGTGGACGCCGCCCCGCTGCGGTTACAGCGATGCCGCGCTGAACGCGGAACCTGCGCCGCCACCGACACCGGTGCAGAACCTGGTCGCCCGGCCCCACTGGAAAGACTCCACCACGCCTGCGCCCTTGACGGGTTTTGGCGATTCGCGGCCGCCCCTGTCAGGCCTGTCGGGCCATATCGAGGGCGATGCCAGTGCTTTGCTCGAAGGGCTGGAAGAGCTGGTGCCTGCGGGCGAGCCGATTTTTATCCCGTGCGACCGGCTGATCCGCATCGATTTCTCGGCGGCCGGTTCGGTGCTCAACTGGGCTGCGCAGCAACAAGGTCATGGGCGGGTGGTGCAGTTCATCAACCTGCACCGCCTCGTGGCCGTGTTCTTCAACGTGGTGGGCGTTAACGAGCACGCCTGGGTGGTGCCGCGCAAAGATTAGGGGTAACCCCCTGAGCGGCTGAGCGGCTGAGCGGCTGAGCGGCGGTCGCTGATCCAGGCAGAGCCAGGTTCGGCGTGCGCTTGTAAATTGAACCATAGCCTCCATCTGCGGTGGTTATGACTTCATCCAGCCAATCCCCGGTGTTTCACGGCACCACCATTCTTAGCGTGCGCCGCCAGACACCCGACGGCGTACAGGTTGCCATCGGCGGCGATGGCCAGGTCACCCTGGGCAACATCGTCGTCAAGGGCACAGCGCGCAAGGTGCGCAAACTCCACCATGGCAAGGTGCTTGCAGGTTTTGCGGGCGCTACGGCCGATGCGTTCACGCTGTTCGAGCGCTTCGAAGCCAAGCTGGACAAGCACCAGGGCCATTTGGTGCGCGCCGCCATCGAGCTGACCAAGGACTGGCGCACCGACCGCGTGCTGCGCCGCCTGGAGGCCATGCTGGCCGTGGCCGACCTGGAGGCCTCGCTCATCATCACCGGCAATGGTGATGTGCTGGAGCCCGAGCAGGGCATTGTGGCGATTGGTTCGGGCGGTGCTTACGCGCATTCAGCCGCCAAGGCGTTGTTGCAGCACACCGATCTGTCCGCCGAAGAAATCGTTCGCAAGTCGCTGGGGATTGCGGGCGAACTTTGCATTTACACCAACATGCACCACACCATCGAGACGCTGTAACGGCGCATTGTTATATTTTTGATAGCTGTTGGCGCTCTATACATAAGCGTTTGACGGCTATTTTGCTTAAAAATTATCTATGTCCTCCATGACTCCCCAGGAAATCGTTTCCGAACTTGACCGGCACATCGTGGGCCAAGCCAGCGCCAAGCGGGCTGTGGCCATTGCGCTGCGCAACCGCTGGCGCCGCCAGCAGGTGCAGGAGCCCCTGCGCCACGAGATCACGCCCAAGAACATTCTCATGATCGGCCCCACCGGCGTGGGCAAGACCGAGATTGCGCGCCGTCTGGCGCGTCTGGCCGATGCGCCGTTTATCAAGGTCGAAGCCACCAAGTTCACCGAAGTGGGCTATGTGGGACGTGATGTCGAACAGATCATCCGCGACCTGGTGGAAGTCGGCATCGGCGTGCTGCGTGACAAGCGCCGGCACGAAGTGCAGGCCAAGGCGCATCAGAATGCCGAGGATCGGGTGCTTGATGCCCTTGTCGGCTCATCGGCTT
>JAUYGP010000233.1 GCA_030690515.1 Giesbergeria sp. | reverse complement strand
GCTGGGTCAAGGCGGGGTTGCCCCGCGCGGACCTGCAAACCATTCTGGATCCGTTGCAGCGTGAATTGGCTGATCTGATGCAGAAGGTGTACCAGGCATGCAATGATTTTCTGCAGGCCCAGGGCGTCCAGGCGCAGCAGGACTTGCGGGTTCGGGTCAACCGCTCACCGGCGTCGGGTGCGGGGGGGCTGCAAACCGGGCCTGCGTCCCGGGCGCTGGAACAGTCACAAGAAGCGCTCTCCTCGATGCGTGGCATGGCCCAGCCTTCAGGGCGGGGGATGCCTTCGCGCATGGCGCCGCCAGGGTCGGCGTATGGCATGGCGCACGGTGCGGTAATGTCTGGTGGTATGACGCCACTGGCCCGGGCGCGCCAGAGGGCCTACGGTGTGGTGGGGCAATTGCGGCGCCTCATGAGCACCTCTGCCACCGGTTTTGACATGGTCAATGCGCCGCCCGCTTCGGCTGCGCTGGCGCACGCCCTGGCGGCCCACCGTGTGCAGGCTGAAACCTACTACAGCACCGTGGGTGGGGCCGTGCCCGACTACAGCCCTGCGGCGGTAGTGCAACTGGCAGGTGTGGTGCGCAACCGTGCCACCGAGTTCAAGAAAAAAGCCGATACCGAAGGTGAAAAAGCCATCATCGAGGTGGTGGCCCTGATGTTCCAGAGTATTTTGGCGGAAGACCGTATTCCGTCGGCTGTGCGTGTGTGGTTTGCGCGCCTGCAGGTGCCTGTGTTGCGGGTTGCGCTGGCGGAGCCCGAGTTTTTCAGCAATCTGAACCACCCGGCGCGCCAGCTCATTGATCGGATGGGCTCCTGCGCACTGGGTTTTGATGCTACGTCCATCTCAGGCAGCGCGCTGGAGGCCGAGGTCAAACGCATCGTGCAGGTGATTGAGCAGTACCCCGAAACCGGGCGGCGGGTGTTTCAGCTGGTGTACGACGAATTCGAAAAATTCCTGGCCAAATTCCTTACGGAAAAGCAGGCCACGTCGCGCCTCGTGAGCGTAGCCCAGCAGGTCGAGCAGAAAGAAGCGTTGGCGATCAACTACACGATCGAGTTGCGCACCATGCTGAAGGACATGCCGGTGCGCGACGAAATTCGGGAGTTTTTGTTCAAAACCTGGGCCGAGGTACTGGCCCTGTCTGCCGTGCGCGAAGGGCCGCAGCATGCCGACACGATTTCCTTCAAACGTACCGCGGCCGATTTGGTGTGGGCAGCCAGTGCTAAGCCCAACCGCAGCGAACGTGCCCAGGTGATCCAGAGCTTGCCGGGGCTGCTGCAGCGCCTGCGCCAGGGACTGGCCTTACTGGGCGTAACGGGCGCGCCGCAGGATGCGCAGGTCAAGGCGTTGACCGATACCCTGGCCGAAGCATTCCTGTCCAAGACGGCGGCCATTCCGCTGGAGCATATCGAGGCACTGGCCAAGCGCCTGGCGAACCTGGAAGAGTACATCGGCGATGCGGTCATGGGCGATATGCCGCTCGACGCTGACAGCATCGAAATGATGACCGGCATCGACGCTTCTTCGATTCACGTGGTGGCAGACAATGGCGCACCGGTGGACGAGGCCATGGTGGCCTGGGCGCAAGAGTTGCAAGTGGGCAACTGGTTCACGCTGGACCACAACGGATCGAGCAACCAGGTGCAATATGCATGGCACAGTGAGCGCAAACAGTTGCACCTGTTTGCCGCGACCAATGGCAGCAGCTATCTGATCCAGTTGCGCCGCCTGGGCGCTTATATGCAGGCGGGCTTGCTGGTGGCGCGCGAGGAAGAAGGGCTCACCGTGCGCGCGACACGCGATGCACTGGCCAAGCTCAACGCGAACCCTGAGCGACTGCTGGGATAGGTTTTGCGCCCGCAGCGTGCACGCTGTGATCAAGCGCAGCCCATGCGCTGAAACAGACCACCAGGAAGGCGTGAAACGGCTCCCGCAAGTTCCATTTCCAAGAGTTGCACCTGCAGTGTGGCGGTGTCGTATCCGGTGCGCGCCTGCAAGGCGTCCATGCCGATGGGGTCAAACCCCAGGGCGGTGAGCAGGGCATCGCACTCGGTCTCTGGTGCTTCCGTGCAGGCGGCCGCTTGCGGTGTCTCTGATGGCCTGGCTACGTCTGCGGGCCAAGGCAACTCTTCAAGCACATCCTGCGCCAGTTCCACCAGCTTGGCGCCCTGGCGGATGAGCGCATGGCAACCCCGCGACTGGATGGAATGGATGGATCCCGGAATGGCAAACACTTCCCGGCCTTGCTCGCTGGCCAGGCGGGCTGTGATCAGCGACCCTGATGCAGGTGCCGCTTCCACGACCAGCGTTCCCTGCGCAAGGCCTGAAATAATGCGGTTGCGCTTGGGGAAGTTGGCTGCCAGTGGGGGTGTCCCAAGGGGGTATTCACTGACCAGCAACCCTTGCGCGGCGATCCGACGGGCCAGATCGAGGTGCTGCCTGGGATACACGCGGTCCAGCCCGGTGCCCACCACGGCAATGGTTGCCGGAGTCGTGTCGTGCTCGGTGGCTGCGGTGAGAGCCCCTTCATGCGCGGCGGCATCGATGCCCAGTGCAAGTCCAGACACTATGGTCAGACCGGCACCCCGCAAAGTGTTGGCAAACTGTCGTGCATTCTCTTGCCCTTGTGGCGTGGGATTGCGGCTTCCAACCATGGCCAGGCAGCGCATTTGCGCAAAAACTGAGGGCTGCAGGAAACGTGCGGGCCCCATCATGTACAGCATCAACGGCGGATCTTCGGTCTGGAATAGCGCCGGGGGGTAAAGCGGGTGGCCCAAGGCAACAATGGCACGCGCCGGAGTTTCAGGTCGGTCGCTGGCGTGGAGCCATGCCCATGTGGTGTCGAGCAAGGACGCCCATCCAGCAGGAATGGTCTGCAATGCGCTGGCCTGTGCCGCACTACAGCAGGTCTGCAGGGCATGGATTGGTTGCGCGAAAACGTTTGCGGGCAACCCGAAAGCGGTCAGCAAGCGCCGTGCGGACAGATTGCCGACGCCCGGCGTCAACGTCAGCCGCAGCCATGCAGCGAGTTCGTCGCGCTCCATGGCTAAGTCTGGCCGTTCCGGTCTGGAGTGTCAGATGATCGGGGCGCCTGATCGCTGTTCAGTCGGGGTTGACCAGGCGGTCGCCCACGCGCACCGGGACGTTGACATTCAGGATAAGTGCGTACGAGACGCGGTCAAACGTGCGAAACACCATGACCATGCCATTGCGTTCACTCGGGAGCTTGATCTCGGTGCGCACACCATCGTTCACGTCACGGACACGGTTGCCCTTGGTCATCAGGCTGAGCACATGGCCGACTTCAACGCCGTCCTGTTCGCCCAGATTGATGGCTATCACGTTGTTCTGTGCGGCATTGGCCAGGGCAGAACTGCCATAAATGGAGACGACACGGGCATCCAGGTCAAGTTGCGGTGCGTGCGGGAGGTAGCTGGTGAATGTGCGCGGCGGGGCGGGCAACAGGCGGTCGCCCGTACGGATTTCTTCCTTGATTCCCGTGATGTCCAGGGACGCAGGTACGTAGTCGGAGGTCATGCCTCCCTTGCCATTCGAGCTGTCCTCGAAGGTTTCACCGCGAACCAGCACCGCCTTGCCCAGGTACTGCGCTTCGTAGCCGAGGATGTCGCCGGTCAGCGGGTCTTTCAGGGCCACGGCATCGCGGAAGATACGGAACTGGCGTGGCTCGCCCGGGTCGGTGCGGAGTGGGTTGGCGGCGTCTCCGCGCGCATAAATGCGGTCACCAGTACTCATCAGCACGCGTTCTTCGAACGTACCCACGATGCGCGGCGCCTGCTTCAAGGTGTCAGCGTCAACCACCAGGGGCTCAGCCAGGAAGGGTTCGATCAGGTGGGGCTTGAGTGTGGGCAAAGCCGTATCAGACAGGCTGTCCGAGCGTGTGCGTGGTGACACCCGCACGGTTTCCGGTGCTCCCGATGCCGTCGTGCGCAGGCGGGCTACTCCGCCCGTCTTGTCGAGATACAGTGTCTGCCCCGGAAAGATGAGGTGCGGGTTGTGGATGGCCTGCAGATTCATTCCCCACAGTTCTGGCCAGCGCCAGGGGCGCTTGAGGTACATGCCGGAGATGTCCCAGAGCGTATCCCCCCGCTTGACGACGTACATGTCGGGCGCATTGGGCGCGAGTTCCGCCAGTGGCACGCCTTGTTGCGCAACCTGCGCGGCGGTGCTGCGCTGGCTGGCTGTGACGGGTTGGGTTTGTGCCTGGGCCACGGTGGCGACCAGGGCTGCGCAGAGGACCGCGATCGCGCCTGCTGTCGCTCGTTGCACGCTGGTGATTGCCGCCATGTCGTTCCTGTTTTCTTGCATTGCTGAAGGCCCCCTCGCTGGCGCCGGTGCGCACCCCAGGGAAGGGTGCGTGCGGCAAAATACATTACAAATCAACTGAGATTCTCTGCTCAAGCCCTTGATTCGGCAATGATTATTGGGTATGCGGGCTGTGCAGACCCGAAAAAGTGGCGAAAATAGCGACATATTTCTAGCGTGCTCATGGCAATTCTTCCTATTCTTTGTTATCCCGATCCCCGACTGCACACCGTGGCACTGCCCGTGCATCAGGTGGATGACCGTGTTCGCCAGTTGGTCTCAGACATGCTGGAGACGATGTATGACGCCCATGGCATCGGTCTGGCAGCGACGCAGGTCGATGTGCATGAGCGTGTGGTCGTGATTGATGTCTCAGAGGAGCGCAATGCTCCCCTGGTGCTGGTCAACCCTGCAATCGTCTGGTACAGCCCCGAGAAACATCGCGGTGATGAAGGCTGTCTATCCGTACCGGGGATCTATGACGGTGTGGAGCGCGCAGATGCAGTGCATGTACAGGCCTTGGACGTCGGGGGCCAGCTGCGTACCATCGAGGCCAGCGATTTGTTGGCTGTCTGCATCCAGCACGAACTCGACCACCTGCAGGGCAAGGTATTCGTCGAGTACCTGTCTCCCCTCAAGCGCAACCGCATCAAATCCAAGATGCTCAAGCGCCAGCGCGAGGAACGCGAATGATGCGACGTCTTATTGCTGGTTTGGCTGCTTTGGTTTTGTCCCTGCTGGGATCCGCTTGCGCAACTTCCGGGGCTGTGCGCCTGGGGGCTACGGTGGATGAAGTCGTGGCGCGCCAAGGTGAACCCTTTGCCGCCTATCAACTGGCCAAGGGCCAGCGGTTGCTGTACCGCCCTCAGTCGGGGCAGGTGCAAAGCTATGACTTCGACGCATCGGGCAAGTTGGCAAGCATGGAGCAGGTGCTCACGGAGCAACGGCTGGGTGCCATCGTGGCGGGCCAGTGGCGCGCGACCGATGTGCAGCAAACATTTGGCCCCCCTGCCCGTCGCGCTGCGGACGGTGAGCAGGGCAGCGTGTGGACTTATTTCTTCCAGTCGTATGGCACGCATCGACGGGCACGCATCTTCCTGGACGCGGCGGGCGTTGTGCTGCGGGTCGACTTTGCCGATGATCCGGCGGCTGACCTGCGCTACCGCTAGGTCCTTATGAATGTTGTTTTTGCCGGTACGCCGGAGTTCGCCCGCGTTGCATTGCAGGCGCTGGTGCAGGCCGGATTCAGCGTGCCTTTGGTGTTGACACAACCGGACCGACCTGCGGGGCGCGGGCTGAAGTTGCAGGCGTCTCCCGTCAAGCAATATGCGCTGGAGCAGGGTATGGCCGTCGAGCAGCCGCGCAGCCTGCGTCTGGACGGCAAGTTTCCGGACGATGCGGCGCTTGCCCATGCAGCCTTGCTGGCCGCACGGGCCGACGTGATGGTGGTGGCGGCCTACGGCCTGATCCTGCCGCAATGGGTGCTGGACCTGCCGTCCCAGGGGTGCCTGAATATCCATGCCAGCCTGTTACCGCGCTGGCGGGGCGCAGCGCCCATCCACCGTGCTATCGAGGCCGGTGATGCGCAGACGGGCGTGACCATCATGCAGATGGATGCAGGCCTGGACACCGGTGATATGTTGCTGAGTGAGGCACTGCCCATCCTGCCCCAGGACACCACCGGCAGCCTGCACGACCGGCTGGCCGAGCAGGGCGGGCGCCTGATCGTTCAGGCCTTGGCGCAGATGCAAGGGGCCAGCCTGAATCGCGTGCCGCAGCCGACGGAAGGCGTGACCTATGCCCACAAGATCGACAAGGCGGAGAGCCGCGTGGATTGGGCGCAATCGGCCGAGGCGATCGGTCGTCACATTCGCGCGTTGACGCCTTTTCCCGGTGCCAGCACCACCTTGGATGGCGAACTCATTAAGTTAATATGCTATGAAATTGATAGCTGCAGCCGATTTGCAGATAAGCGCTGCGGGCTGATTTTATCTGTAAATTCAGAGGGAATCACTGTTGCCTGCGGTGACGGCGCCCTGCGGTTGACGGTACTGCAGCGCGCCGGTGGCAAGCGCCTGGCGGCGGCTGATTTTGTGCGGGGATTCCCGTTGGCCCCCGGCATGGTGCTGGGCCAGGCTGCGCAGAGCGGGAGCAGCGTGTGACCTGGCATGCGGTTGGCGCCACGGTGCGCCATCCGTCTTTTCGGCAGGGTGTGGCCGATATGTTGGGTACGGGCGTGGGGGTGGGCGCCTGGGGTCTGGTGACGGGCGTGGCCATGGTCAAGAGTGGCATGTCGGTACCGATCGCGCTGCTGATGTCGATCCTTGTGTACGCCGGTAGCGCACAGTTGGCGGTGATCCCGCTGCTGGCCGTGGGCGCGCCGTTGTGGGTGGTGTGGCTCACCGCCGCATGTGTCAATCTGCGTTTTGTCATTTTCAGCAGCATGTGGCGCAGCTATTTCCAGCATTTGCCCTTGCGCCAGCGGATGGCCATCGGGTATTTCAGCGGTGACGTGATTTTCGTTGCCTTCATGAAGCGCTTTGCCGAACCCCGGCCAGCGCCCGAGCAGGTGCCGTTTTTCTGGGGTGCAGCCTCTGTCAATTGGCTGGCCTGGCAAGTTCCCTCCATCGTGGGCATTGTGTTGGCCAACGCCATACCGCTGTCCTGGGGGTTGGGTTTTGCCGGGGTTTTGGCCCTGTTGGGTGTGTTGTTGTCGCTGCTGTTCGACCGCGCCACCTGGCTGGCGACCGCGGTGGCCGCGACGGCGGCCATGGCCGCTTTTGCCTTGCCGCTCAAGCTCAACATCCTGGTGGCCATCGCCGCAGCAGTGGCTGCCGGTCTGCTCATGGAAGCTGTGGAGCAACAGCGTCAGCGCAGCAAAAAGATCCAGGAAAACGCCGCAGAATCCATGGAGTCTGCCGCTGGCGGTGCCTTGCCATCCGAACAGGATGGGCACACATGAGCGGGGATGCCATCGACGCCATACTGGCCATTGCAGGATTGACGCTGATCACGGTGCTGGCCCGCGCGTTTTTCATGATCCCCGAGCGCGAAATTCCTATGCCCGACTGGTTGCGGCGCGGCCTGAAATATGCGCCCCTGGCCGCACTGACGGCGGTTATTGCGCCGGAAATCTTCATGACGCAGGGCGCGCTCATTGGTTCGCTACAGGATGCGCGCTTGCCCGCCGTGCTGTGCGCCACAGCCTACTACTTTTGGCGGCGCGGCATTCTGGGCACCATCGTCGTGGGCATGCTGGTCTATCTGCCGCTGCACATCGGGCTGGGCTGGTAGCAGCTCCTTGCGTAAGTCGCAGGGGTGGGGCTGTGAGGGTGCCTACAATGGCCGATTCGCCGCAGGTGCGGCCCGCTGACCGACCCATTCCCATGAACATTCTTCGCTTTTCCGATCTGTGCGCCCAGGGCCTTGTCCGTGGCCAGCGCGTTTTCATCCGTGCCGACCTGAATGTGCCGCTGGACAGCCAGGGAGCCATTACAGAGGACACGCGCATCCGTGCCTCGGTGCCTTGCATCCAGATGGCGCTGGACGCTGGGGCGGCCGTTATGGTGACCAGTCACCTGGGGCGCCCAACCGAAGGGGCCTTCAAACCCGAAGACTCCCTGGCGCCGGTGGCCGCGCGCATGGCAAGCCTGTTGGGGCGCGAGGTGCCTTTGCTGCCCGACTGGATCGACGGCGTACAGGTCCTGCCGGGCCAGGTGGTGCTGCTGGAAAACTGCCGTGTCAATGTCGGCGAGAAAAAGAACGCCGAACCCTTGGCGCGCAAGCTTGCCGCCTTGTGCGATATCTTCGTGAACGATGCCTTTGGTACGGCCCACCGTGCCGAAGGTACGACCTATGGCATCGCCCAGTACGCGCCGATCGCCTGCGCCGGCCCACTGCTGGCTGCTGAGATCGACGCCATCACCCAGGCGCTGGCAAAGCCCCAGCGTCCTTTGGTGGCCATCGTGGCGGGGTCCAAGGTGTCGACCAAGCTTTCCATCCTGCAAAGTTTGTCCCGCAACGTGGACCAGCTCATTGTGGGCGGTGGCATTGCAAATACCTTCATGCTGGCCGCAGGCCTGCCTATTGGCAAGAGTCTGGCGGAGCCCAGTCTGCTGGACGAGGCTCGCGCGGTGATCGAGGCCATGAAGGCGCGCGGGGCCGAAGTACCGATCCCTACCGACGTGGTTACGGCCAAAACTTTTGCAGCCGATGCCGTCGCTGTCACCAAAGCCGCCACCGATGTGGCGGACGATGACCTGATCCTGGACATCGGCCCCGAGACGGCGCGCCGATTAGCCGACCAGCTCAAGTCGGCCGGCACCATTGTCTGGAACGGACCGGTGGGTGTTTTTGAGTTTGCCGCCTTTGAAAATGGCACACGTACTATTGCGAATGCCATCGCAGAGTCCCCCGCATTCAGTATTGCCGGGGGCGGAGATACGCTGGCCGCTATTGCCAAATATGGTATCGAAAAAGAGATGGGATATATCTCTACCGGCGGTGGCGCGTTTCTAGAAGTGCTGGAAGGCAAGACCTTGCCAGCGTTCGAAATTCTCGAAAAACGCGCAGCAGCCTGAATCGGGCGATGCAGGGCGGGAAAACCGCGGACTGTGACAAAAACAACAAAGCGTCTGCACTCCGGCGTAGTTAGCGCATCTTTTTCTTGTTTTTGTTGAGGATAGCGCCCAAAATAATTTTCAGTCGTGCGGGTCGTCGTTTTGTGCTGCCCCACCATTCAAGTCCGTAGGAGGGAAATCATGGTGTTTTCAAAGGCAATCAGCCTGGCCGTGCTGGCTGGCGCTGTGGCAACTCTGGTGGGGTGCGCAACGAGGGCGCCAATTCCCCTCGCCGAAAACTTCGAGTTGACGGTGCAGCCCAAGGTGCGCTCCGCTGGGCACTGGGAACTGGTGTCACGTGATGTGGTGGCACAAACCTTGGCGACGCTCGACAAGGCTGGCGTAGCACCGGGTACGCAGTTGCACGTGGCGCTGCCCCTCAATCCTAGTTCGTTCGATCTGGCGTTCCGCGATTTTCTGATCACCAAACTGGTGCAAAGTGGCGCCCCCGTGCAGCAAATGCCCGGGCAGACGCTGGATGTAACCTACCATGCGCAGCTTGTACGCCACAACAGTGAGCGTCCGCACTTCATTCCCGGTCAGTTCACCATGCTTGCTGCAGGACTCATGGTCGCTTATGGCCTGCGCCATGAACACATTGACGCACAGATGCTGGGTGCGCTGGGGTTGACCGCTGCCGCCGATTACGGCGCCAGTATTAATTCTGGTGGCCCGACCAACACCGAAATGGTCCTGACCACCACGGTCGCCCGGGGCGGTCAGTACATTGCCCGCAAGACAGACGTGTATTACCTCGAAAACGCCGATACGCCGCTGTTCATGCGTCCTTCGTACAAGAGCGTCAACATGAAGGTGGTCTCGCAATGAAATCGTATGCACTCTTGACCGTACTCGCCGGCGCACTGCTGGCAGGCTGCGCCAGCAACACTGCACCGGTGCGTGTGGAGCCCACCTACCAGGAGGCTGCCAGCAACCTGTTCCTGCAAAGCAATGGCGATGCCATCACCAAGCTTGTGGCTGGGTTCGACATGTCCACACTGGGCAGCGGCCCTGTGCTGGTGGCTACTGTAGTGAACGTCAACGACATGAGCCGTTCCGCGCCTTTGGGACGCACGCTGTCCGAGCAATACGCATCGGTCATGGCGGGCAAGGGTTTCAATGTCAAGGAGATCAAGCTCCGTGGCGAAGTGTTCGTGAAGGAAGGCGCAGGCGAGTTGTTGCTGTCGCGCGAGATCAAGGACATTGCACGCAACCAGAACGCCTCACTGGTGCTCGTGGGCACCTATTCGGCAGCAGCCAATTTCACTTTTGTCAGCCTGAAACTGGTGCGCACCGAAGACAGCCGCATTGTGCGCGGGCATGACTATGCGCTGCCGAACGACCGTGATGTTCAGCGCCTTCTGCAGGTGCCACGCTAAGTTTTTTCTGGGCCCGTTACGGGTTCTGAAAACTGCTCGAAAAGGCCGTCGGATGACGGCCTTTTTCGTTGTGCGCCCAGCATGGGCGCACTCCTGGAGGTGCAAGTCCTCCCGCGAGCTGGTCACAGTGAGCGAAGTGAAGCGCAACTGCATGAGGGTGACCGAGTGTGGAAAGGAAGCGTGAAGCGTAAATCATGAGCCGATGAAC